>JAAZKI010000477.1 GCA_012799905.1 Lentisphaerota bacterium
CTCCCGCTTGGCCCGAATGACCTGAGAGCCACCCCAACCTCGTAGAGGTGGCACCATGAGTAACCCCAGGTGAAGCGAAGCGGAACCTGGGGGTGGATGCCCCCCAAGCCTGAGCCTCGGGGAGGCGGCACAAAAGCGCTGACCTGACGAAAATCTTTTCCAAAAAACAAGAAGTTGGCCGATAGTAGTACGAAATTTTTTTAGGGTTGTTTTTTAGCCAGGAGAAACACGAGCGATTCAAACCAGGTTTTTAGTTTTTGGGGGCGGTTCTTGGCGGATTGTCGGCGGTTTCGGCATATAGGGCAGGAAGAGTCCTCGGCGGCGATAGGTAATGACTTCGATAAGGCCGCCGGGCCGATTGAAGTTCTGCCTGATCGTGTCTGCGTCGCCGCCGGTTACACGCTGGTAGAGGCCGGCTGCGACCTCTTGATTGCGGGCAACGATCCAGAGGTTTTGTCCACCCCGGGCTGCCTGGAAGCCGTCAGGAATGCGATTGATGGCGATGACAGCGCCGCGCGGGCCGCCGGCCAGCAGCCAGTAGAGCCGGAAGGTCGGGAAGTCGTATTCATCGGTCACGACGATGGCATTTTCCATCCATTCCTGGTGCGCCATCAAGGATGCCAAGTGGCGCAGTTCATCGGCGCCGCGGTAATACTGCTGGATGAGGTTGTTAGGGGTGGCGCCGCGGCGGAGCTGGGCGTCGGTCACTACTTCGGAAACGCGTTCCCAGACAAAGCCGTTGGCCACGACGAGGAGAGCGGTGAGTATCAAGGGCCACTGCTGAATCACAGCGAAGACACGGCCGGAGAGCAGCGCTGCCAGGGTCAGGGGAGGCAGGAGAACCAGGAATACGCGCGGATAAGGCGCCTGGCCGGGGCGGGCAGCCAGGAGAATGGCGGCAGTCACAGCGACACAGCCCAGCGTCAAGGCGCCGACGGCGACGCCGGGCGGAACTGGCAGCTGCCGCGGCCGGCTTGAGTTGACAGCGGCATCCACTGGGACCGGGTCGCGGTCGCGGCCAGCAGGTGCGAGAGTGGGGTCGAAGGCTGCGGCGGGCTGCGGCGACGGGCGGTCATGGCGCTTGCCAGCGCAGAACACCACGGCGCCGACTAGGGTGACGGCAAAGAGTCCGGCATGCGCCAACAGGGCGAGGGTCAAATTGCCGGCCACCATCCAGGCGGATGACCAGCCGCTCGGCTCGCGACTCACCGCCAAAAATGCATCCCAGAGGGTGAAATAGTAACTGAATCCGACGATGCCCGCCAGCAAAGCCGGCAGGGCTCGCAGCAGACATTGCGTCCACGGCTGTCCAGCCTGCGCCTGCCAGAGGACAATAGCGATAAACAAGGCCAAGACAGGCGCTAAGATGACATTGCTGGGGATGACGATGGGCAGCAACAGCATGGCCACGACCGTGATTACCTGCCCTGCCCTGTGTCTGCCGTTGATGATTTCGAGGGCGCCAGACACGGCCACAGCAGCCAAGGCCATGGTCAGGGCATAACCGCGAACCTGGTAGGCATAGGCCGTGAAGACCGGGCTGATGGCCAGCAGCAGGCCGCCGAGGATGGCCAGGCGGCTGCCAAGCCAAACGCGCCAGTGGCACATAACAAGCACAATGGTCAGCGCCCCAAAAGCTATTGAGGGAAAGCGGAGGAGATGCTCGGCCGTGACATTGAAGTCAATAAAGCGAACCCAGAGCCAATACACGGCCGATGACAGCATGTGGTTATTGGCGACCGGATAGTTGCGGAAGACATATCCCAGCCCGCGCCCGTGGGCGTCGAGGACATAGTCGCCAAGGGTGATGACCTCGTCATACCAAAGTTCGGACATGGCCCAGGGCATGGTCCGCACCACATAGATGGCCAGGGCAATCACCAGCCAGGCGCTGAGGGAGCCTTCGGAAGCGTCAAGTTTTCGTGTTGACATCGTGTTCTATTGCTGCTGGGAGTAAAGAAACGCCTTTCCGGGCGGCGTTGTGTGTTCAGCCGCCGCGGATGAGTTGGAGAAATTCGAGGCGTGTCGCCTGGGAGTTATGGAAGCTGCCGAGCATGGCGGACGTAACCATCTTCGAATTCTGCTTCTCGACGCCGCGCATCATCATGCAGAGGTGCTGGCACTCCATGACTACGCCGACGCCTTCGGCGTTGATCTTGTCCTTGACAAAGCGGGCGATCTGCTGGGTCAGGCGCTCCTGCACTTGCAGCCGGCGGGCAAAGCAGTCCACCAGCCTGGCCAGCTTGCTTACTCCGTAGACCCTCCCTCTTGGGATGTAGCCGATGTGGCAGCGTCCGAAAAAGGGCAGCATATGATGTTCGCACAGGCTGTAGACCTCAATGTCGCGGATAATCACCATGTGATTGCATTCTTCATGGAAGATTGCATCGCCGATGATTGCCTCTGGGTCCTGCTGATAGCCGCACAGCAGGAACGCCAAGCTGTCCGCCACCCGTTGCGGCGTGCCTTGCAGGCCTTCGCGCTCCGGGTCTTCACCGAGGTTACGGAGGAGTTGCAGAATCAGTTTAGATGTGTCAATGTCTGACATTCAGGTTCGTCCCATAAAGATATCGAGTTGCCGCAACTGCTCGGGCGAGAGTTCTCTTCTTCCGCCTAGTTGCGCGAGGATGACGGTTTGACGGGCGGCGTTTTCCAGCAATTCAATGCGGTCAAAGGCCTCCAGGAGGCTGACGCCGAGGGCGATGACGCCGTGATTTTCCAGGATGCCGCAGGAGGCGGTCGTCAGGTCGGCGGCCACTTGTTTGGCGAGGTCAGGGCTGCCCATGAGGGCATACGGAATGACCACCGGGTCGCCAATAATCGCATAGGCTTCCGCGGTCAGGCGCGTATTGATCGACGCCTGGGCAGCGCTGAAAGCGCTGGCAAAGACTGGATGAGCATGGACAATGGCCTTGACCTCCGGGCGCTGCGCATAGATGGCCAGGTGCATGCCTGTTTCGATGCTCAGGGTGAGTTCCGGGGTCAGATTGACGCCTGCGAGCGTCACCAGGCCAACCCCATCTGCGTCAATGACGGCCTTGTCCAATTTGGAGGCGGTGATAGCGACGTTTCCGGCGCTGGTGCGGCAGGAGATATTGCCGCCGGAGGCCGTCGTCAACCCGCGCGCATAGAGCCTGCGCATGTATTCAGCGACTTGTGTTCTTTTGGCTAAGGATGTCATGATACGGATGTCCTCTCCGCCGCCCCGGTGCATGACCGATGCGCATGGTCGCTGTCACCCATGCCGGCCGGCTGGTTCAAGGCTCAGAATTCGACCTTGGGCACGGCCTTGTCAGCCTCGGCGATTTCAAAATATTCGCACGTTTCCAGGCCGAGCAGTGAACCTGGGAATTGCTTGATTTTCGTATTGTAGGCGCGGACGGCCTCATTGTAGGCGCGGCGCGCAACCGCGATGCGGTTCTCGGTGCCGGCCAATTCGTCACTGAGCTGGCGGAAATTCTGGTCAGCCTTGAGGTTGGGGTAATTCTCCACGACGACGAGCAGTCGGGACAAGGCGCTGCTGAGTTCGTTTTCGCTCTTAGCGCGGTCGGCTATCGTGTTACCGGCGCCGCCTAGCCGCGCCCTGGCCTCGGTTACGGCTGCAATCGCCTCTGTCTCATGGGCGGCAAAGCCCTTGACCGTGTTGACCAGGTTCGGGATCAAGTCAGCCCGCCGCTTCAATTGGTTTTCCACTTGGCTCCACTCTGCATCAATATCCTCGCGCTGGCGAATAATGCCGTTCTTGAAGGATATCCAAGCGAAAAATATCACTGCGGCAAGCAACAAGAGCCCGACAACCACGGCGATAAATACAGAAAGGGATTTTTTCATGGTGGCCTTTCGTCAATTATTTGGGTCAATGACTTGGTTTGTTAGCGGTTAATTTTGCGATGGTTGCCGAATAATATAATATCAGGGGGCTGGTTTCTCCAGTTTGGGGACAAAAAGAAGGGTGATAAGAACAGCGACGGCAGCGACGGCGGCGAAAGACACGTACATGGTGACGTAGCCGAAGCGCTCAAGGACAACGCCGCCAACAGCGCTGCCAAGAAAACTGCCGAGGCCGACGGTGACAGCATAATAAATGCCCTGCGCACTGCCCTGGAGGCGAGTGGGAAAACTGCGGCTGACATAGGTGACGGACGAGCAGTGGAAAGCCCCAAAGGTGAGCATGTGCAGCGGCTGCATGGCGATGACCGTCCAAAGACCGCCCTGGCAGCCAAAGCCAAGCAGACGGACGACGGTGCCAACCAGACCAAGGACAAAGAGGTTGCGGACGCCGATGCGCTCCATAATGCTGCGACTCCAGAAAATGAGCGGAAATTCGCAGAGAGAGCCAAGCAGCCAAATGTAGCCGACATTCTTGAAGCCGTAGACTTCGTTTAAGTAGCGGGAGAAGAAGCTGTAGTAGCTCATCATGGCGAAGCGGGCGAGAAAGCCGGCGATAATGAAGGCGATGAAGCCAGGCTTGAGAAAGAGATGAAGCGTGGCTGGAGCATCGGCGGACGCAACATCGGCGGACGAGGCTACGGCCGGGCGGGCGGACGATTGCTTCGGCGCCCGCGGAATAAGGAGCAGGCTGAGCGCCTGGACGACCAGAAGAACAGCGAAGGTGATGACGATGCGCTTTCCGGTGGGGTCGTCGCTGATGCGGACATAGCGCTCAAAGACCAGGCAACAGAGGATGAAGGAGACAGTCCCGCCGATGCGGACGTGGCCATAGTCGCCCCCCAGGCGCTGGAAATACGCGAAGGTCATGCCGTCAGTCAGCGGGATGGACGGCTTGCAGAAAAAGCCGAACAAGAAGGCGACCAGAATCGCAGCCGAAGTCGATAAGCCCGGGGTGAAGAGCAGAAAAGTCGGCAGCGCCAGGAGAATGGTCAGGGCGAGGACGCCACGCGGCGCGCCGAGGCGGTCGCTGAGCAGTCCCCAGACCGGCGGCGCCAACACGGCGGTTAACTCAACCGCGCCGAGGATGTAGCCAATCTGGTCATGCCGGAAACCATAAATGTGCAGCAACTGCTGCAAATAAGGGGTCAGGACAGCAAAAGGCGCAAATAGCGCCATGTAGACCAGGAAAAAACGCGCTTCGAGAGAACGGACGGAAGTGGACATGGTGAATTAGGGGCGAGGGGCTTTTTTTAGGGGCGAGGGGCGAGGGGCGAGTTCCGGCACTGAAGTGCCGGCACTGGACGGAGGCTTAGAGCGCTAAAGGCATTGCAAGCAGCAACATACGGCAGGCTAAAGCCTGAGGGACGTACAGCAAGCTAAAGCTTGAACTACATACCAGGCTAAAGCCTGAGGGACGTACAGCAAGCTAAAGCTTGAACTACATACGGCAGGCTAAAGCCTGAGGGACGTACAGCAAGCTAAAGCTTGAACTACATACCAGGCTGAAGCCTGAGGGACGTA
>JAAZKI010000486.1 GCA_012799905.1 Lentisphaerota bacterium
CCTGGGGTTACTCATGGTGCCACCTCTACGAGGTTGGGGTGGCCCTCAGGTCATTCTGGCCAAGCGGGAGGCGACTTGAAGTGTTTCTCCACGCCATCCGGCTGTTCAGGCTGAATAGTCAAAAAAAACGATAGGCCAAATCGCGAATCCGCATGCAATCCTATCCCGACGAACAACAACCATACACAAAAACTTCCGTATATTCCGTGTGTTCAGTGGTTACAACAACAACCCAAAAAACAAAAATTTCGTGTCCTTTCGTGTTTTTCGTGGTTTAAAAAAATAGGTTGCGGGCGATCAGTCCACCCTAAGTTTATCGGTGTCCCTCTGTGGTTCGAACCCGGGGCTTGTCTAGCGCCACCGGGTTCGCTTCACAGTTCGAGCATATAAATGCCGCGCTCGTAATTATGGATGCTGTCGACGGTGATGGTTCGGCTATCCTGCGACCAGCGCGGATGTAGGTCGCATCGGGCATCGCCGCAGAAGCCCTGGGGCTTGTAGTGCCGGAACAGGCCGATTTCCTCCAGCGAACCATCGGCTGGGTTGACCAGCGCCAAGTGCTGGTTGCTGTTTTCGTCTGTATATGTGTCAGCCAGCATCCACTTGCCATCCGGGGAAAAAATAGTATGTCCAAATGGCCCCATGCCCTTGGAGACCAAGGTCGCCCGCAACGGCAGCTGACGTTCGTCAAAAACCACGTAGTCAGCGTTGTTGGTGCGCCACCTCGCGTCTATCAGGACTTCTCGCGGCGTCCGTCCCCAGATTTGGTGCGAAATCATGCCGTTCCAGTAGAAATGCGGCAGTGGACACAGCAGTTCGGAACCGTCGACGCCGACCGTGAACATATGCGTCTTCCAGGAAGGCGCCAAGGGATTGTGGCAATGACGGAACAGCCACAAAATCCGGCTGGAGTCAACATTGAAGATGGCGTGGTTAAGCCAGACATAGACATCGTCCAGCTCGTAGGGCACGGGATGCAAGTCCATCATCTGCCGGTAGCTGACGAGAAGGCGGGAAGCGCCGCTGTGCATATCAATCAAAAACAGCCCCTCGGCATCATAGTCAGGATGCTCGTGACGGCTCAGCGGCGCGTCGGCATAGCTGTAGCCGCGTCTTGGGATACGGCCGAAATTGAGCGACACGCCCCAACGCCCGTCCGGCGACATGGCGTACACAGGACGGTCATATTCGCCGACCAGACCGCGCTTTAAATCGTAAATCCGCGCCAGCAATTGCTTGCGTTCGACGTCATAGTCATTGAAGATGAAACAGCCGGGGCGATGGGGCAGCCACAATGTCATGCTCCCTTGCTGGTGGCACCATGCGCGCGTTTCAGTCAAGCCCTCGTAATGGCCATTGCGGTCGACAACGCCGACTTCCGCCGTCTCTCCAGGGAGCGGCAGCCGCGTATCCTGCGTCACCTTCAGAGTCAAATGCAGGGTCTGGTCATGATTCCAGGGGCAGCGGTCGTAATACCCGAAAAAATAATGATGTCCATCCGCCGGGGTCAGCCGCTTCCAATCGTACTTGGCATGTATCCGCATCGTTAACTGCTCCTTTTTGAACCTGACGCTTTGGCAGTGAATGCCGTTATGACGACGCATGCTTGTCGCCTTAAACTTAAAATATACCTGAATCCATATCCGTCTCATAAAGTGACGGCGAATTTGTAAAATAGTGATCTCAAATCATCTTACATGAAAGCTTGTCCGAAAAGTCCTGACCAGAGTTTCCCGGAAAAAGTTAACTTTCGCCATGGAGGCCGCGCCATGTCTACTGATTCACAACCTGAACCTCAGGCAACGCCAGTTGGCCTTCCCGCCCCTAAATGGTGTTTTGTGCTGCTTGGGGTGCCCACTTTCTACATGCCTTTGGCCTACTTGCTCTTAGCAGGGGGGATGGTTTTCAAGTTCGCGACCGGCAATATGGCCGGAGAGCCGGCAAGCGCGCTCTGGGACGCATTGGGTGGTGTAGCCCTCTACGTTACTTTTGCCATGTTGCCCATCTACTTGGCATGGGTCGCGTTGTCAAAACGGCTGATACTCTGGGAAAAAGCCTATTGGCTTCTCATGGTGATCTTCATAAATATGCTCGGTATGCCGGCATTCTATATCTTTATGATCCGACGATATTTAGGACTGGAGAAACCTACCACGCAGCGAGATGAGGCTGCCCTGGAGCGTTTTCTCCAAAAGTACGCGATTGACCGGGACTGCCTATCGGAAGAGCAACTTAATCTCCTGTTAGTTTATTGCCGGCAGTGCCGCCTTGCCAAGTTGAGCATCGCGCCGATGTTAGCGCTCGCAGCTGTCTGGCTGTGCATTGCCGTGTCGCTCCCCATGAAAATATTGCCGCAATTCACGAACGTCATTTGCACAGTTGACACAACGATAGAATCAGGAGCGCTGCAGGCCGCCGTCGGGTCTGCGATGCTGCTCGGAGTACGTGCGGGGATATGGGCAATGGGAAGCATCTTTATTCTAATTGACGCACTCTGCCCCTCGCATGGCCCTCACCATCGAAAGACCCTGATAGGTTTTTTGCAGGCAACCCAGCGAAACCAGCAAACCAATCCGCCTGCCTGATGTAAGCTGGTTGAGGCCCCTAAGAATGGCATAATTCAGGAACAGGCCGGTCGGCGCACTGGTCTAAGCGGCATTGCGTCACCCTGCCCTGTCCCATCCTCTCTCACTATGGCAAAGGCTGCCAGCCATGCAGACAATCCATTATAAAGTTGATGGCCTCGACTGCGCCGAAGAAGTCACGATTCTGCGCCGCGAAATCGGCTCTCTGGCCGGAGTGCTGAACCTGGAATTCGATGTCATCAACGCCCGCATGAGCGTTGAATACGACCCGGCAATCATCAATCCGGCCGCTATCGTCCAGGCGGTGGCGCGAACCGGCATGAAGGCATCGCCTTGGGAGCAGCGTTTGGCTGCTGACACAAGGACATTCTGGGAAAAGCATGGCCAACTGGTACTGACCATTGCCAGCGGCGTTCTGCTTCTGGCCGGTTTCACGGCTCATTGGATTAAGCACGGCAGCTTTATGCATGCTTTGACCGGCGGAGGCGAGGCCGACCATGTCTTTCCGTTGGTGGTCTGGGTGCTTTATCTGGCCGCCATCATCGTCGGCGCTTGGCAGGTCATACCCAAAGCCTGGCAGGCCTTGATCAGGCTGCGTCCTGATATGAATCTGCTCATGGTCGTCGCCATCCTTGGCGCCATCGCCATGGGCGAATGGTTTGAAGCCGCCACCGTGTCCTTCCTGTTCGCAGTCTCCCTGCTGCTGGAGCACTGGAGCGTTGAACGAGCTCGCCGCGCCATCAGCGCCTTGATGAATTTGTCCCCTCCCACAGCGCGCTATGCTGCCACCGGCCAGGAAGCGCCGGTGGAGACGATTCCGCCCGGCACTCGAATCCTGGTCCGCCCCGGTGAACGCATTCCCCTGGATGGCAATGTCTGCGAAGGTGAATCGACGGTCAACCAGGCGCCTGTCACCGGGGAATCCATGCCAGTGCCCAAACGCCCAGGGGATGACGTCTTTGCCGGCACCATCAACGAGGATGGCGTCCTGGAGATTGAAACGACCAAAGCTGCGACTGACACGACCTTGAGCCGAATCATCAGCATGGTTGAAAGCGCCCAAACCCGTCGCGCACGGACGCAGCAATGGGTGGACCAGTTTGCGCAGGTGTACACCCCTGCCATGATGTTCCTGGCTGCGGCCGTGGCTGTGTTGCCGCCGCTGCTGGTGGGAGCGTCCTGGTCAGAGTGGATTTACCGCGGTCTTGTCGTCCTGGTGATTGCCTGTCCATGTGCGCTGGTCATCGCCACCCCGGTCGGCATTGTCTCGGCATTGACTGCGGCTGCCCGTCATGGCGTGCTCATCAAGGGCGGCATCTATCTGGAAGCCGCAGGAAAACTCCGAGCCCTGGCTATGGACAAGACCGGCACTCTGACCGAGGGACGACCAGAAGTGCTGCGCGTCATCCCGTTGCAAGGCCATACTGAAAATGAGCTGCTGGAACGCGCCGCCAGCCTGGAGGCGCACAGCCAGCACCCGCTGGCGCGCGCCGTGCTTCGCCACGCCCGCGCCGCTGGACTGAATCCGCTGCCAGCCGAAAATACCCGTGTTTTAAGCGGCAAAGGCGTAGAGGGCTTCTGGCAAGGACGGTTGTTCTGGCTGGGAAGCCACCGTTTCATGCATGAGAAAGGCCAGGAAACCGAGGCTATCCACGTCCAGGCGCTGGCATTGGAAGCTGCTGGCCATACGGTCGTCGCCATAGGCAATCGCAACCATGTCTGTGGGCTGCTCAGCATTGCCGACCGCCTTCGGCCAGAAGCGCGAACCTTGATCCAAGACTTGCACGGACTCGGCGTCAAGCCCATAGTCATGCTGACCGGCGACAACGAAGGTACAGCCAAGGTGATCGCCCAGGAAACCGGTGTGGACGAATTCCACAGCGAACTGCTGCCGGAAGATAAAGTCGCAGTCATTGGCCAACTGGTTCGTGAGCATCGCTACGTCGCTATGGTGGGCGACGGCATCAACGACGCTCCGGCCATGGCAGCGGCTACGTTCGGTATTGCGATGGGCGCCATGGGGTCGGACGCCGCGCTGGAAACCGCTGACGTCGCCCTGATGAGCGACGACTTGTCGCGCTTGCCGCAGTTGATCCGCCATTCCCGCCATACCCTTGCCGTCATCAAGCAGAATGTCGTATTCGCGCTGAGCCTGAAACTGCTGTTCATCCTTCTTGCGCTTGCCGGCCAGGCTTCTCTCTGGCTGGCCATCCTGGCTGATACCGGCGCAACCCTGCTCGTGATCGCCAACAGCCTGCGCTTGCTGCGGTCAGCGCCGACCAGTTCATGAACCAGCAAGGCAAATCACGCTGACGTTCCCGGCTAAAAACCTCGTTTTGACCTGCCGGCATTTGACAAATCACGGCCAGGAATCACAGTAAAGGCTCGTCTTTCCTCCAACTGGCCTGCTCTGTCCCGGCGCCGTCTCCCTGGTCCGAAAAGGTTCGACTCGGGAACGCGAAGCAGAGGCAAGCGCCTTCATTTTTTCCCTTTTGGACATTCCCATGCAAGACCCCCTTGCCGTATCCATCGTCAGCTTAGGCTGCGCTAAGAATCTCGTTGACACCGAAGTGATCTGCGGCTCAATCGCGGCGGCGGGCCTCTACTTGGCCGCTTCTCCAGAGGACGCCGACATCGTCCTGATCAACACATGCAGCTTTATCCGCGACGCCCGGGAGGAGGCCGAAAAAGCCATCCGCGACGCCTTGCGCTGGAAAAAACGCTCTCGTCGCCAGCGCCGCCTGGTCGCGGTCGCCGGCTGCCTGCCGCAACGCGACCCTGAGGGCTGCGCCCGTGCTTATCCGGACGTTGATGTTTTTCTCGGCTTAGATGATATTCCGAAAGCAGCGGAATTGTTGCAGGCTGCCTACGACAACGCCCTCCCCGGCCGCAACGTCCCGAAATCCTCGTTGCCGACTTATCTCTATGACCATACTGTCCCGCGGCTGACCGTGACGCCACCGGCTTTCGCCTATATCAAGATCGCCGAGGGCTGCGACCACCGTTGCGCTTACTGCGCCATCCCCATGATTCGCGGCCGTCAACGCAGCCGCGACCTCGCTTCAGTGTTGACGGAATGCCGCCAACTCCTTGACCAAGGCGCACTTGAACTCAACCTGATTGCTCAAGATACGACGCGCTACGGTCGCGAACAGCCGGATGGACCCACGGTGGAGGAATTGCTCCGACAAGCCGATGCGTTGCCAGGAGACTTCTGGCTGCGCCTACTCTACGCCCATCCGTTGCATGTGACTGATGAACTGCTGGAGCTGCTGGCCGACGGCCGTCACCTCGTGCCTTATCTTGACATCCCCTTGCAGCACATCAGCGACAACGTCCTGAAAGGCATGCGGCGTGGCCTGGACAGCCGCGCCACCCGCGCCCTGCTGACCAAAATCCGCTCCAAATACCCGTCCCTGGCCCTCCGTACGACTTTCTTAGTCGGCTTCCCAGGCGAAACCGAACAGGATTTCCAGGAATTGCTTGACTTTATCCGGGAAATCAGATTTGAACGCCTGGGCGTATTCGCCTTTTCACGAGAGGAAGGCACAGCAGCGGCCTCTCTCGACAACCAGACGCCAGCGTCAGTGGCGGAGGAGCGCCGTCAACTCCTGTTGCAGACTCAGCAAGAGATTGCCCGCGCCAACAACGAGGCCATGATCGGCAAAAAACTCACCGTTCTCCTGGAAGACCCCTTGGACAATCGTCGCTGGATAGGCCGCAGTCAGGCAGACGCGCCAGACGTGGATCAGCAGATTATCGTCACTGCCGCCAATCGCAAGAAACTGCGTACCCCGGCCTTTGCCCAGGTCATTATCAAAAGCGCCGACGCCTACGACCTCAACGCCGTCATCGCCGAAGCATGACCCGAATTATGAATTATGAATGATGAATGATGAATAACAAATGCGTCTTCAGCATTCAGCATTCAGCATTCA
>JAAZKI010000262.1 GCA_012799905.1 Lentisphaerota bacterium
GACACATAAGCGCTGATTTACAGAAAATCTTTCCCCAAAAACAAGAAGTTAGCTGATAGTAGTACGTTATCAAGCAGCAAATGTTGTTAAACAGCAGTAGTTATCCTGTCGACGTGAAAAATTCAGGATGTTTGGCTCTGCGGCTTATGGCCAGTGGAGTGAAAACATGAGCTGCGCCGTCTGAGCAATCAGCAGCCGGGCAGCCAGGGCGCCAACGGGAGCATTGGGTTGTTGCCATCCTGAAGGCAGGTTGGCAAGCATTCGTCACCAAATTTCGCACCTTAACGATGTCACTGATTCGCGCCAACAAACTTTCCATGACTGAATGCCGGAGCCCATCGTGCTCCAGACCCCTGGCCTTGATAGCGGTCACCCTGGCAGGACCGGTTGCCTTTCTGATCGCCTGGGGGATCAGCCAACATGTATCCGAGTTGCCGTCGTTTTGCCCATTCCTGAATTTAACTTCCCTGCCCTGCCCCTCCTGCGGCATGACGCGCGCCCTGGCAGCTCTGCTGCATGGCGACTTCGCCGCTGCCATGCGGTGGCACGCCTTTGCCCCGCTGCTCCTGGTTCTGGCGCTGGCCGCCTGGCTCTGGACCCTGGGCCGCTTGACCGCACAGCCCTTTCTCTCGACATTGCCACTTTGGCGACGACGCGTCTGGGTGACCGTGCTAGTCATATTTCTCGCGTACTACCTGCTGCGCCTCACCGGCGTCTGCCCTGTTCCCGACGGCTACTTCCCGTCACCGTAGATTGAGATAAGATCACGCTAGTGCCATCAGCTAAAAATGACGTAATAGGTCAGTCATTGATATTTGCCGCCCACTGCTGTGGGCCTGGTGGACAGCGTAATCCAAGCTCACTCTCGCCCCTCGCCCCTCGTCCCTCGCCCCTTTCCTAAGACCGCTGCACACCGGAACTCCGAGTATCACTCGGTGACCGATTGCAAAATAACGACCTCGCCTTATTGCATTTCAGAAATAGTGGTTTACAGTACTTTTTGACGCGTGCTATCACGCTCAAAGCTAAAGGCAAATCGTTTTACCGGAAAACACATTAACCATGTTACCTGCCTTCTGCCGCCTCGCCCCTGATTCAAACCATTGCCTCGAATGAACCAATTACGGCGTCTAATTTCAAGGAGGTCACGATGTTCTGTCGAAATTGCGGTCAAGAAGTCCATCCTCAAGCTGTCGCCTGCCCAAACTGCGGCGTGCAGCCCAACGCCGAAAAGAAATTCTGCCCCAATTGCGGCGTGGCCACCGAACCGAACCAGGCCGCCTGCACCCAGTGCGGCGTCTCCCTGGTCACCAGCACCTCTAGCAACCCCTTCCAAGGCTCCAAAAACAAACTGGTCGCTGGCCTGCTAGGCATTCTGCTGGGCGGACTGGGCATTCATAAATTCTACCTGGGATACAACAAGGAAGGCATCATCATGCTGGTGATAACCTTGATCACCTGCGGATTCGGCGGCAGCATCATCGCCATCATCGGCCTAATCGAAGGCATCATCTATCTGACCAAAACCGACGAGGATTTCGAACAAACCTACGTGAAAAATCAAAAGCCGTGGTTCTAATCGCAACGGTACGAACCGAATGAAGACGCAAAATCCTGCCGGAGGCACCCCCCGGCGGGATTTTTTCTTTCCAATGACTGCCTGGACATTTTAGTGGACAGACATTTGTTTTCCCGCCATTGATTTTTTGTTCAAGAAAATTCAAATTATACAACTATATTACGTTTTCACCTTTTTCACCCTGTGTCCCCCACTTCTTATGTCTTCCATCCAACCATATCGCAGCGGCAACTGGCGTGGCATTATCGACCCGCAATGGCAAGAGCCTCTGTCGGACCTCGACCAGTGGCTGCGTGACCATCCCGGCGCCAAGGTCGTCGCCAAGAAATCCCGCACTGTCTCGCGCGTGGAAACGCCCAATGGCGTCATCTATGTAAAAATCATCCACCGCCTGCAAGAAAGAGGCTCAGCTTGGAAAATGCTCTTCGCGGGCATTAAATGGCTCTTCCGCCCGTCCCGCGCTATCGCTACTTTCCAGATTACCGACGCCATGCTGGACAAAGGCATCGGCTGCCCCGAACCCATCCTCGCCGCCCGCCGCCGCAAGACCCTCGGCTGGCCGGAAGACGTCTTCATCTGCCGCGAAGTGCCATACCCGTCCCTTCTTTCACTACTCGATGCTGCCGACAACGCATCTGCCCGCGACGCCATCATCGCTAACGCCGCCCAAGGCATCGCCGCCCTCCACAACCAGGGTTTCATCCACGGCGATTGCATCCCAGGCAATCTCTGCCTAGCGCCAGACCAGTCCATCTTCTTCCTGGACAATGACCGCACGTGTCCCATGCCCCCACTGCGAAAGCGCCGCGCCCGCCTGGCCAACGTCGTCCAATTCCTTGCCAGACTGCCTTTGCCCATGCAGCAAAACGACGTCTTTGCGCTCTTCCTGGAGCGTTACCGGCAAGCCTCCGCCAGAACCTGCCCCATCGGCGCCGACGACATGACTCGGGTAGCCAAAAAACTCCAACGCCGCCTGGCGCTCCTCGCTGAAAGACGCGCCGAAAAAAACCGCGTCCGGACGCTTGCCGAAAACTCCAGGCAGTAAACCACCTGCTTGTGCAGACCGTCAACTCAGACTATATATTACCGCCACAGAACATTTTTCACCGCCCGCACATAACCGCAGCCTGTGCCTATCCCGCGCCAAGCGCTTCCGCGACATTAGACAACACCATGCCCATATCCCCTGGCCAAACACCCACTATGACAGCCGCAACCGCCAACGTCATCACAGCGTACTCCGGCAAAACCTGGCGGCGCCTGCGCCGAGCCTTGCTCCGCGGCAGTTCCGACGGCTCCTGCCGGGTGGAAAAACTCCCTGATGGCATCCTGCGTTATACGCCGCAACTACCCCGAGAAGACATCGACAGCATTCTCCACGCTGAAGCAAACAAGCTTCCCCAGGCTGACATCAAAGTCGATCACAAACGCATCATCACCAGGGTATGGCTGCGCGACAAATCCTACGTCCTCAAGACGTATCGCCATCTGTATCGCTGGCTCGCTGTTTCTCCAGACTGCAAAGGCTGGCTCGGCGCCCACCAAATGGACAACGGCGTGGCCTGTTATGCATGGTTCCGCAAAAATGACCTCAGCTCGGCGACCATCATCTACGCTGACGCCGGCAATCGAGACCTCTACATATCTAAACAGCACCAGTGCTCCGACGATAGAGCCTACTCTCTTTATCACCAAGCCGGAGCTATTATCGCCGCGCTGCACCGCCAAAATATTTTCCACGCTGACACCAAGCCCGGCAATTTCGTCTATATGGACGACTCTGCCGTCGCTTCAAGAGTCTATCTGATCGACACTGATGATGTCCGCAGTTACTGGCGTCTCAGTGTCCGTCGGCGAATTAAAAACCTTGCCCAGTTCATAGGACTCACTCGCGAGGACGTTCCCATTAATATCTATGTCACTGCGTTCACGGCTCTTCTCAAGGGCTACATGGAGCATTACCCGGTCGCGCCAGCAGCGTTCCTGGCGTTGCTTCCCGCCATAGACGACGCAATGACTACGCTCTATCCTGAACGCCAATCACGCAACCAAGCTATCCTGAAACTTCTCGCTGAACGCTTGCAACCCGAATCCAGCGACACCTCAATACATCCCAGCTGATTCTCCTCAACTCATACATGACTTACGCCCGCCACTACCTGGCGCAGTAAAAGCCGTGGTTTTTTTGAAAAAAGTTCCTAAAGCTGCCAGCGGCTCACCACTCTGAATCATCCCATGCGTCTTGCATTCACTATCTTTAAATACTTCCCACACGGCGGTGCGCAAAAGGACATGCTGGCTATCGCTAACGCCTGCAAACAGCGCGGACACGACATCACGCTCTTCTGCTATGATTTCCAAGGCGAACAGCCAGAATGGCTGGAAGTCCGGCTTCTGCCTGCCAGGGGTCTCAGCAACCACCGCCGCGCCCTGCATTTCCAGGAACTCGCCCTAAGCGCCATCGCCGCAGCTCGCTTCGATGGTGTCATCGGCTTCAGCCGCATGGCCGGTCTGGATGTCTATTTCGCCGCTGATGATTGCCTGGCCGCGCAACTAGCCAAACGCAGCGCCCTTATCCGCATGCTGCCCCGCGCCCGCACCTTTGCCGCCATGGAAAAAGCAGCCGTCGGCCCGAATGGGGCGAAAACGATTTTAACCCTCACCCTGCGACAAGAAAAAGACTTCCAGCACTACTACGGCTGCGTTCCTGGGCGCTTTTCCCGCCTGCCGCCCCTGGTGCCCGATGCGTTCCGCGACCTCGACGCCCTGAGGAGCAAGCGTAAAGCCCTGAGACAAGAGCTTAGAGCTGAGGAAGACGACCTCGTCCTGGTGCAGGTCGCCTCCAGTTACCATACCAAAGGCGTTGACCGCAGCCTGCGTGCGCTTGCTGCCCTGCCCGATAATTCCCGCCCGCGCCTGTGGCTCATCGGCGCTGAAAAACACCCCGAAAGCATGCAGAGCCTGGCTAGGAATCTCAACATTGCTTCCCTCGTGACCTTCTGCGGCGCTCGCAACGACGTCCCTGCCATCCTCGCTGCTGCTGATATCATGGTTCATCCTGCCAGGCGGGAATCCGCCGGCGCCGTCCTGGTCGAAGCTCTCGCGGCAGGCTTGCCCGTCATCACCAGCGGTGTCTGCGGCTACGCCGAACATGTTGACAACGCTGACGCCGGCGCCGTCCTGTATGAGCCTTTCCAGCAGCAGGAACTCAATCAGCAGCTCGCATCATTGCTGGCTGACTCACAACGCCGACGCACTTGCGCTAAAAACGCCCGCGCTTACGCCGAGAGCCGCGACTTCTACGCACGAGCCGACATCGCTGCCAAGACTATCGAACAGGCTATCGCAGCCAAAAATACTGAAAAGCCCCGGTAGCAGGATTCAAAACGCGCTGCTGACCCTATTTTAATTGCTGCGCAACGCCAATCACGCTCAGCTTTTCAAAATGGAGCGATGGCGCAATTTTTTTGTCATTTCGTCCCCTCGACAAAGAATATTCCGCCAAAATGATTTATGCCTATACCATTGAAATAGTTTGTCTATTGGCAGGGCATCAAGGTCATCAAAGAAAGATGTTCTTCCCCAAGGTCTGGAGAGTTTTTGCAAGGCTCCCCGATTGTATTTTAGGGCTGGTTTAAGCTCCACCTGTCGAAGTTCGCAGTCCCCACCCAAGTTATGCATCAATTCCTTGCCCTTGTCTGTATGGCAAAGCACAAGAGAAGCCCCGTTGTCATCATCTAAGTCAGGATAGATTTTCCATATTCCCCAGAAGTCTGCCAGAGTCAAGTCAGCTAAGTGGTTCAGGCTGCGAAACCGGCAGTTGTAGCAACATTCACGCAGGCTGACATCGGCAAGGAAAATACGCAAAAAAGGGTCTTTCTTGTATGAACATAGATACTGCTGTTCATTTTGGAAATTAATGAGTATAGAATAGTTTTTCCAACCATTTTGTTTGCTTCGAAAAGAGATATCACTAGCCGGGCTATCAGCTTCCTTTTCTCGCCATTGCAGATACCGTTGCCAAGTGCGGCCAGAAGGCACGCCATGACAAAGGAAATCACAGCAGAACAGTTTCTCTTTCAGCTTATGGTTAATTCCAAGATACGCATGCAGGCCAGCAACCTGGCAGGGCGTTCCAGCGAAGAGAACAGCACGGCCTGAGCCTAAATCTGATTTGATATTAGCGTAGGACCTACCTAAGTCGCTCTGGGTATATTTCGACCCAAACAACGCCTGGCACTCCTGCCACGTCTCACAGCGAGCATGGGAAACCATAAAATGCTCATCAAACTGGGCTCCATAGACCGTGCCACCAAGGCTAATTGTATGTCGCGTCAAAAGAGGAAAAACACCACCGGAGGAAGCAGTCTTTCGAATATCGTAATCAGAAGCTACAGCAGCAAAGGCCAGTGGAATGTTTTTAGAGGAAATGGAGACAGAGGAAGCATGACATATCGGGCATGATTTTATGCAAAGCTTGCAGCCATTACAACGGCTTTCGTCAGCTGTAGGCATGAGAAAGCCCTCGCGGTTTTCAACTAAATGCAAGCATTTTTGCGGGCAGGCAAGTTCGCAAGCTCGACAGCCGACGCAGAGATGGGCAGGTACTGGTATCATATATTCGTAGCCAATGCCTGAATTAAAAAAGATAATGATTTTTGACGTTCTAATTCTAATAGCGCGTGAGCAGCATCAAAATCAATGTGCTTATTGCAAGCTTCAGGACTAATATCATTCGGACACGACACCAATCGTTCTGTAAGATTAAGTCTGCTTAGCAAAGAAAGGAATCGCGCCGCGCCTCGGCTATGATTAGCAATAGCGATGAAGGGGCGTCGAAACAAGATTGCAAACGCAGTGCCGTGATACGAGTCGGTGATGATCAGCTTGGCTGTTTTGAAAGCTGTCAGCCAGTCTTCCATTTGGGGCTGGCACTTTCCATCGGTTGGCTTGATCGAAAAATCACACCGCCCTGAGAAGTGGTTATGTTGGAACAGCTTATCAATGGCTTGACGTTTTTCCGGTGTGTCGTCAAGAATATAGGTGACGAGGTGATTTTCCGCACCGGAGCCAGGGGCAATTGACGCGTAATCAGCCGGCTCAAGGAGAAGCGTTGGGTCCAGAACCAGCTGAGCGTGATTAATCTTCAAGTATTGACGGCAAAATTCCTGGCCTTCATCTTCTCGCATTGAAATAGCATCAAATTGAGACACGAGTTTACGCAGGCGATAAAACAAAATTTTTCTTGGCAAGCTCCAAACAGCATGTCCAAACGAAATCGCGTATGCAATTCGGAGTACGTTTATTGATGAAGTAAAATCCAGCATTGCATAGCGGAGAAAGTGTTGGTGCGTTTGTGATGGCCGCCAAATTTGATCACTGCCAGCAATATAAGCACCGAAATTTTCTTTGGAAAGATACTCTGGTTTTACAGGCAGATTTATCGTGTCTGTGAAAGAGATATATTTTTCACAAAAACTTCTCAGCGGCGTTGCTTGGTTAGGGAGTCCTTTAGCTTTTTTTGTGAAACAGCGTTGCCACAGTGTTTTATTTGTTTGCGGTGGGGCAATATCAGCGAGTCGAAGCGTCATCGGAGTATGGCCAAGCTTTTGCAGAACACGTTGCAGCGCGTAGTTTTGCAAAACGCAGCCATAATTTGGACTACGATCAACTGGAAAAGTGACAATGCCAATTCGCATACAAATACTCAAAACTTTTTTGTAGCTTTTTTGCTATTGTGACGTTGGTGTTATGGTAATAAGAGGGTTAATGTGCGAAATTATGTGACAGAAAGTAAGGCTTGCTTTATGTCGCGGAGCGACAATAGCCCCAACGGGGCATTGCTCAGAACATCAGCATCACTTGGAGCCGAGCCCAAACGCTATCCTGGCCATTGACGTAATAATCTCCGGCCTTGAAATGCGCTGCTTCAGCCGACAAGGCGAGATTATCAAGCAGCTTATAGTCGAGAAAAGCGCTGAACAACGTGCCCAGGTAACGGCCGCCTCCAGTGCTGAAGTCCGTCTCATTGGCCACCAAGGCTGCCAGGGCGCCGGTGAACGTCAACCTCTCAGTCAGCTTGAGGACAACGTCGCCACGGTACATATTGAGATTAGTCCAGACGCCGTTGTTCATGATCGGGAGCAGCTCCTCACGCCAGAGCGGACATTCCGTCATCAGTGAATTCCAGCCTTCACTCTTTCTGGTATCTGACTTATCACCGGTCAGCGACAGCAATTCAAGCCCCAGCGAGGGCGTAAATATGATGTCCTGGGACAGATGATACCGCACCCGCGCATCGGCCATCATGCCCTGATTGTGCCTGCCCTGGTTATTGCGTCCGCCCTGGCGGGCGAGCTCCAGGCTGTAATCGAAATTATCGTTGATGCGGCCGAAGACACGTCCACCAACCGTGTGCAAGCTGAGACTGGTATCGACCGGATGGTTACGCTCGCAGGAGTCACGGCTCTCCGGATAATCGTCGTGAACGTCGTTGTACATATAGTACACATCGACGTTGAGCCGCGCATCGACCTTATGCGTCCAGTACGTTCCGAGGGTGAAGATATCGCCGGAGCGAAGTCGCCGGTTCTGGTCATTGATGAACACGAGACGGTCTTTCCATTCATTATAAAAAGAAAAAAGCGTGACCACGTCGGTCTCGGTTTTATAGCGCAGGACTGCGCCGTCGTGATAGACGGTGCGTCCCTGGTCGTATGGCGTACCTTCGGACAGCAGCATGCCGTTGCCGAAGCCAAGTTCCTGACGGCCAAGAGTCAGGCTCAAGCCGCTCCCAAGCAAATCGGCAAAGTGGATGTTCAACAAGTCGAGAACGACTTCATCCGGAAATTCCCAGGTAGCAGCACCGTTGTCATTCGGGTCGTTGATATGACTGCTGACCTTGTGCCAACGATTTGCAAACCGGACATTCAAGCTGATGTCATCCGGCATTTCCAGGCGCGTCCAGACACGCGTCCGAACCCGCAAATACTCAATCGCCGGACCAGCCTTGGCCGTGCCGTCCACCCAAATCACATCGCGATTGAAACCCTCGTAGCGCGCACGTATATCTCCGCCCAAGGTCAAACGAAAATCGTCGCCAAGCGCAAAACTATACTCGCCAAACGCATATTGACCCGCACACAAGACAACAAACAAAAGCAATACCGACAATATCGTCTTTTTCATAGCCTTCCTCCGTGAGCAAATAACGTGAATGACGAACAATCCCTAGCAACCAAGCAATAATATACTCGTGTTCTAGTGAATTAGAACAAAGAAAGGCGTTTTTTTGAGGTAATGCGCAAGATCTTGTGATAAAAAGAGAGATTTGGCACAGTGATTGTGCTGTTAGACGTCCGGTAGTGCCCCTACAGGGCACCAGTTTTGGGGTATGCCTTCCCCCAGGCTAAAGCCTGGGGTTAAGCATGGTTAAGCGCCTACAGCGCAAAAAGATGTGGACTGCGTGGACATGGTGGACGGTGTGGACATGGCGGCCAGTGTAGTCCAAACTCACTCTCGCCCCTCGCCCCTCGCCCCTCGCCCCTTTCCTGAGACCGCTGCTTGCCGGAGTTCCGAGTATCAATGAATGACTGATTACCAAACAAAAAATTTCGTGTCCTTTCGTGTTTTTCGTGGTTAAAAAAATAGGTTGTGGACGGGGCAGTCCACCCTAGGCGTTTCAGAAGCTCGTCTTCCATTCTGCGTCCCACGGATAATACATGGTCATCACTTCGCCATTGCGCCGGGCTGACTCCTCGGCATAGATTCCGGGCAATGTCATGCGCAGTCCTTCGCGCAGGTCGGTCGGAACGGTTCTGCTTCCGGCCAGCAAGGCTGTAAACAGTTTGTCCAACATAGCGTAATCGACTCCGCCATGCCCAATTGCTCGCGGATTGTCGGCGTACTCGTGCGGCATATATTCTGCCAAGGGCAGCGTCGTCAGTTGGCGGGCGCCGTACAACACGTCGGAATTGAACCTGATCTTAACCGGGTCGCCGCCCTTGGGAGCGATCTTTTCAAAATAGCCCTTGGTGCAGAAGACTCGGTAGGAATGATGGCCGATGCGGGCTCGGCAGGCGCCATTGCGGAGCAGACGAACCACCACGCCGGATTCCGTCCGGAACTGCGCTGCCTGCATATCATCCTTGCGACTCACTCTACCCGGAATCTGACAGTGCTGGCCAGTGCCAAAACACGAGACATGACGCAGGTCTTCGCGAAGAATGCGCAGCAGCGGCCCCAACGAATGCGTGCAATACCGGATCGGCGAAAGATGGCGGCGCCATTCGCTATGCGCAGTCAAATTCGTGCTCATCGCCCCTTCCGACCAATGGATATATTCCGCCTCCATGTAGTACGGTTCGCCGATCAGTCCGCGCTGGTGCAAATCCACCAGGGCGTTGGCCCAGCCGGCCTCGTTCGGATTGGCGCCGACCATGATCACGCCACGCGAAGCATTGGCAGAACGCCACAGCGCGTCAGCCTCGGCCAGGGAAGCCACAACCGGAATGTCAGACAAGACATGAATGCCCCGGTCCAAAGCCTGGCAGCAAAACTCTGCATGAATGTCCGCGCCAGTCTCGACGATGACCAAATCAGGCTTGAGTTCCTCTAACATCTGCTGGTAATCCAGGAAAAAAGCCGGTTCGGGCAGAATCTCAGCCATGGGCTTGTCCTGATCCCACTGCTTTTGATACCACATGTCGCGATCAATGTCGCAGACGCCGACGACGTCAGTGCAATCAAAGCCCCGTGCCGCCAATTTGGTCATATGCCGGCCGCGATGCCCAAGACCAACCACCACGATGCGGATGCGTTCCATCTTGCCTTGCCTTTCTGACTGTGAAATGTAATCGTTCCAACCGCACGACGACAATCGTGACTTCAACCGTAATATATACGCCGACTGGATATTTGATTCCGCCACAAAGATGTTTTTGGCTCTTGAGTAAGACGCCAAACAAAATTTGTAATCGGTCACTCATTGATATTCGGAAATCCGACGAGCAGCGGTCTCAGGAAAGGGGCGAGCGGCGAGGGGCGAGGGGCGAGCGGCGAGGGGCGAGGGGCGAGCGGCGAGCTTGGGCTACGCAGTCCACACCTTCCACCATGTCCACACAGTCCACATCTTTTTGCGCCGTAGGCGCTTAACCATGCTTAACCCCAGGCTTCAGCCTGGGGATAGGCGCACCCCAAAAGTGGTGCCCAGTAAGGGCACTACTGGACGTATGCCAGTACAACCACTGCGTCAAGTCTCTCTTTCTATCACAAGTTCTCGCACATTACCAAATTTTCCTCTATCTGCATTTTTTTTGCGGCTCGATGTAGATTTTGCGATTGCGATTGCGTACTAAGGGACAGACAGGAACTTCTAAGAATCTCATCTCACCTTGTTTTTAATCTGCCCCCAACAGTTCTCACCCTAAGGAGTACGCCCATGAACGCTATGTTTGCCTACATCGACGCTGGTACCGGTAGCCTGCTTCTGCAAGGCGTTGTCGCTGGACTCTTCACTGTCATCCTCTTCTTCCGCCAAATCAAGCTCAGGCTGCGCAGCCTGCTGCATGGCAAAAACAACAAAACGAAATGACTTCAGAACGCCTCAAAAAAAACCTACCAGTATGGACATGACCATGAAAAAGCTCCTTTTAACTTTCACCATTCTCGCCTTAGGCTCCTTGGTTATCGCCCAGGAAGCCCCTGCGGCTGACGCGCCGGAAGCAGCCGCACCTGAAGCCGCTGAAGAAAAGGTCGCTGATGCCGCTGATGCCGCCTGGCAGGCCGCTTTAAAAGCCATTGACCAAGACGGTGACGGCAAGTGCACTCCGGCCGAATGCAATGACTTCGTGGAAAAAACAGAAATCGCCCTGGCCGAGCTGCGCCGACAGAATACGCTGGCCAGGCTCATGCGCCTGGACCAGAATCAGGACGGCGCCGTCTCCAAGGATGAACTCCCCGAGGGCAACGAGCAAATAAGCATGCTCTTCAATCGGATGGATATCAACAAGGACGGCAAAATTGATCAGGACGAAATGAAGGCCATCTTTGCCGCTGGCAGGCGCGCTGGCGAACGCCGGCAACGCGGTCCAGGGGCAAGAGAACGCCGCGGAGCAGAGGCAAGAGAACGCCGCGGAGCAGAGGCAAGAGAACGCCGCGGCCCGGAGGCAAGAGAACGCCGCGGCCCGGAGGCAAGAGAACGCCGCGAAGGCCAACCCGGCGCTGGCTTGGCTCGTTTTGACAAAAACAAGGACGGCGTCGTCACCCAGGATGAACTTCCAGCCGACCGGCCGCGCATGGCCGAGATGTTCGACCGGCTTGACGCCAACAAGGACGGCAAGCTCGACCAGGATGAACTGAAGGCCGGTCGCGCCCCCGGAAACCGCGGCGGCGAAAGACGGCGCAATCAGGCGGGAGGCGAGCCGGGCGGCATCAAAGCCGACTAAAACGCCCTCCAGCACAGAGCCTAAACGCCTTATTCCAGCCAGGCCCGATTCCCCGGGCCTGGCTCTTTTGTTTTCGGGTCAGGCGCAGCGATTTTTCTCAGGAGTAGCCGCCACTGCAACGACCGTGTCGACATCAACCACAGCCAGCTCTGGCGCAGCATAGTTCCGATCGAGCCGCGCTCTATCCAACCGCTTTGCGGCCCTTGGGCTCCTGGCCACGAATCTGGGCGCGATGACTGCAAATCATATTAGCAAGGATGGAAGCAATCACCACGACTCCGCCGACTATGGCCATGCGCCCAGGCCATTCACCAAGAAACAGCGCCACCCAAATCGGACTGAACAGCGGCTCCACCGCTGACAGCAATGAACAGACCAAGGGAGAACAATGCTCGACAGCGTTGCTCAGCAGAATGTACGGCAGGCCTGATTGCACCACGCCTAAAATCAGCAGGAAACCAAACGCTTCTCCGGTGATGTGGTTCTCGGTGAAAAACACGAAAGGCAATCCGACGGCCGCAGTGATGGCGTGGCCTAAAAGCACGCCGCACATCCGCTCAGAGCCTGCTGATTGGCGGATCGCGATGAAGGACGCAGCCATAAACACCCCGGAGCACAAAGCCAGCAGATTGCCGAACAGGCCGCCCAGAGCCAACTCGTCGACAAAAAACAGCGAAATGCCGAACAGAGTTGTGGCGACTGTGACGCCGTCTGCCAGCCGAATTGGCTGCTTATACAACAACCGCATAATCAGCAAGATGAAAATCGGCGACGTGTAATGCAGCACGACCGTATTGGCCGCAGTGGTGAGCTTATTGGCGCTGACAAAGGTGATGAAAGTGCCCGACCAGAACAAACCGCTCCAGACGACCTGCCTGGTGATGACCACCGGTATGCCACGAAACAGCAGAAACAGCCGCACGACCAGGCAGGCGAACACGGCCCGCCCCCCGGCAATCACCATCGGATGGCATTCAATCTTCTTGATGAACAGTCCGGCGATGCTCCAGAGCAGACCGCACAACAGCATCTGCAAAACGGCAAAACGCCTACTTTGCTCCGGCGTCATCGTTGTCACCCTCCGCCCGGGCTCGGGAAACCGCCCGCCGCTGACCCGGGAACATTAAGTCAAACACCTCGGAAAAATCCTCGACGTAATGGATATTCAACCCGTCCTTGACATAATCGGGAATTTCCGCCATGTCCTTGGAATTGGCTTTTGGCAAAATCAGGTCACGCACGGCGGCGCGCTTGGCGGCAATCATCTTCTCTTTGATGCCGCCCACTGCCAGAACCCGACCGGTCAACGTCAGCTCGCCGGTCATCGCCCAATGCGGCGGCACTGCCCGCTGTAACGCCAGCGAAATCAGTGAGGTCGCCACTGTGATGCCTGCTGATGGGCCGTCCTTCGGCGTCGCCCCGGCCGGGACATGCACATGAATCGTGTGCTTGCGGAAAAACTTCGCCTCAATGCCGTATTCAGTAGCGTTAGCTTCTGCCAGCGTGTAGGCGATCTGAGTTGATTCCTTCAGAATCTCACCGAGCTTGCCGGTCTGCTTAATGCCGGCCGGCCCAGGCACGGCCAAGGTCTCGACATACAGCGTCGACCCTCCCAGCGGCGTCCAAGCCAACCCCATGACCACGCCTGGCCGCGATTCCCGCATCAGCTGGTCGTCCTCATAGCGACGCGGGCCGAGATAATCAGTCAAATTCCTCTGGGTTATTTTGACCGGCTCGGTCACAGTACCCTCGGCGATACTGGCAGCGACTTTGCGCATGCAGGCGCCAAGCGACTTTTCAAAAGCCCGCACCCCGGCCTCGCGTGCGTAGCCGAGGATGATGTCCCGCAAGGCAGCGTCAGTAAAACTCAATTCTTTCTTGGTCAACCCATTTCGGGGCAACAACTTAGGAATCAAATGGCGTTTGCCGATGCAAAGTTTTTCCTCAGTGATGTAACCGGACAGAGTAATAATTTCCATGCGATCCAGAAGCGGAGGCGGAATAGTGTCCTGCATATTCGCGGTGGCGATGAACAGCACCCTCGACAAGTCAAACGGAACGTCAAGATAATGGTCGCGGAAACTGTTGTTCTGCTCGGGGTCGAGGACTTCCAGCAAAGCTGAGGCTGGGTCGCCATGCAGCGAAGCCTGCCCGATCTTGTCAATCTCATCCAGCATGATCACTGGATTGCAGGATTTGCAAATCTTGATCGCATTGATGATCTTTCCTGGCAGAGCGCCGATGTACGTCCGCCGATGGCCTTTAATCTCTGCTTCATCTCGCATACCGCCCAGGGAGAAACGGAAAAATTTCCTGCCCACGGCCTCAGCGATGCTCCGTCCCAGGGAGGTCTTGCCAACTCCAGGCGGCCCGACCAGGCAGAGGATTGAACCGTCAATCGAACCCTTCAACTTGGCCACCCCGATGAATTCCAGGATGCGCTTCTTGACGTCTTCCAAGCCGTAATGGTCGCGCTCCAGAATTTTGCGGGCTGCTGCCACGTCGAGCTTGTCTTCGGTTGCCACGTCCCAGGGCAACTCAGTCAACCAATCCAGATAGGTGCGACCGGTCGCATAATCAGGGGACTGCGGATGCATGCCCTTAAGCTTTTCAACTTCGTCCTCGACCCGCTTGATTGCTTCTTCATTCATATGGGGCCGAATGACTTCCAGCCGTTTGAGATAGCGATCCGCCTCCTCCTCGCGAGTGTCACGCTCCAAGCCCAACTCTGCCTTTACCAAATGCAATTGCTCACGCAGAAAAAATTCGCGCTGACTTTTGTTCATCTTGGCTTCGACTTTGTTGGACAGGTCCTCCTTGAGCTTACTCAACTCGCCTTCGCGCTTCAGCAGCCAAAGGGCTTTTTCCAGCCTTTGCTGAACCCGCAATTCATTGAGAACCTCCTGCAATTCGACGCCTTCGGCGCTGGTGAGCGTCACCGCAAAGTCAGCTAGGTTGCCTGGCGCATCCCAGCTGTAGCGTTGAATTACGGCCTTGGCGTCGTCGGTAAACATAGGACTGCGACTGACGATTTCGAACATGGCGTCCTTAATCGCCAGGCAGAGAGCCTTGATTTCCGCCTCTTTCCCGGGGATGTCCTGCGGGTATTCGACCTTCGCCATGACCTGGCCGTCCGTCACCTTGACCTGTTTCAAGATGATCCGAAAACGCGCCTGGCAAAAAATATTCAAATGTCCTTCCGTGGTTTCCTCCGAACGGCGGATAAAAGCCGCGGTGCCGACCCGGAACAGCTTCAATTCCTTCTTCTTGCTCCCCTCCGTCGCCTCTGAACCCGGCTCATGCATCGCAAAGCCAATCAAGCGGTCATGCGCGGCCATGGCGTCCCGCGCCGCTGAAATGTCTGCGTCCTCCGTCAACAGAACAGGAAACACCATGCCAGGAAACACCGGCTTCTGAATGCCGGACAAGATCGGCAGCTCCTTCGGAAGCTTGCCATTCGCTGCTGCGGAAGAGCCATCCGCATCTGCGGGATTGACCTCTTCCATTGCTGCGATCACAATATCCATCTTGGACTTAGCGTCCGCTGAACTTGTATTTTTCTTTGTTTTAGTCATCTCACTCCTCTTGCTGGCCGCCCCCGACCGTCCCGCAGGACTGCGCCTTTAGCGGATGGCAGCCAACAGCTCAGGCGCTCGGTTGCTGCAGATTTTATCCACGCCGATCTTAGCATATTCCTGGGCCAAATCCAGCTTATCCACGGTCCAAACATTCACCTTAACGCCGTGCGCATGAGCCGCCAACACCATGTCGCGGGTAATGCCTTCATGGTAAACATGCACCCACGGAAAGTTATGCTTCTTGGCCAATTCCAGCAAAGCGACGCCGTCACTCCCGAGGATGGCCAATGGCAGCCCGGCATCAGCTGCGCGGACTTGCAGCAAAGCATCCAAATCAAACGAGGAAACAACGTGCGTGCCCTGGCGCGGCGCATGTCGCCGCAGCATCTCCGCCAGCTTGTTCGCCGACTGAGCCGGATCGCTGAAACGCTTGACTTCGACATTAAAGACAACCGGGTTGGAATCGGACAGAGCCAGGGCCTCCTCCAGACGGGGAATGCGCTCGCCCGCAAACGTCGGCGACTTCCATGAGCCAGCGTCCAGACGCTGCAATTCTGCCCTGGACAAATTCGCTATTGCGCCCGTGCCATTGGTGGTTCGGTCAACGGTCGCGTCGTGCATTACGACCAACTCACCATCAGCGGAAACGTGTATATCCAGCTCAATCGACGGCGCTCTCGCTGCGATGGCTTGGCGAAATGCCAAGAGGGTGTTTTCCGGATACGCGGCGCTATAGCCGCGATGTGCTTCAATAATCGGTGTTGACATGGTCTGCCTTTCTTATTACGATGGCCGATTGCCGGCAGTGTAGGAAAATTTCATCGGCGACGTCCCGCCGATCACAGTTTTTCCGGCTTTAATCAGTGAGGCGACTTCAAAAATGCGCCGGATAGTCTGCTCGCCCTGCTCAAGGCCCCATTCATCGGTGAGGACATGCCCAGGCGCGCCGGCCCAAGCCATGGTTCCATACTGGCAGGTCTGGTCGCCATTGCCGACAATCAGGCAGCCGTTTCGGATGAACGGCAGCCACGTGGCCATGATCGCGGTCTCGGCGCCTCCGGAACGACGCCCGGCAATCGCCATAACGCCCACCGGCTTGTTCGCCAGCTTGAAATCCTGATGCCGAAGAACACGCGTGCGCATAATGAATTTGCTGAACAAGTCGGACGGCAAGCCAAAATAGACCGGCGTCGCCACGGCGATGCCGTCTGCCTCGCACATCTTAGCCAGGATTTCGGTCATGTCGTCCTTAATCGCACAGGGGATGTATTCTGCGTTGTCCTTGCGCTTGCCGCAGACGCCGCAGGCCAAACAATGGAGGATATTCTTGTCCTTCAAGTGAATGATTTCATGCTCAATCTGGCCGTCAAGCTTGGCGTTGGCAGCAGCAAAAGAATGCTCCAACAAGGCCGCGCAGTTGCTCTTGACCCGCGGGCTGCAATTCAACCCGAGAATTTTAATCGTCATCCTTTTTCTCCGTGTGGCTGTTTGATTTTAAGCCAGCCTCTTCCATCATCCGATGCAAGGCATTACGATGCACCCCCAGCCGGGCGGCTGCCCTGGTCTGGTTGCCCTGGCACTCGCGCAGCGCCCTGGCGATAATCAAACTCTGTAATTCAGACAGTGCGTCCCGCAAAGGGTTGTCGCCGGACCAGGACAGTGCGTCGACATATTGTTCCAGGTGCCAGCGCCTCTGCTCATCCGGCGCCGCTTCTGGCGCCTGTGGCTGTATGCACTGCTCCAGGCACGCCTTGGTAATCACAGGTCCGCCGCCCTTGGCGACCGCCTGCAAGATAACATTGCGCAACTCGCGGACATTGCCCGGCCAATCCCGGCCAGCCAGCGCCTCACAAGCATCCGCCGCCAAGCTCAACTCAGGGTCGACCTGGGCAAGAAAATAATGCGCCAGCGCTGGCACGTCCTCGGGGTGTTCGCGGAGAAGTGGAGTCCGAATCGGCAACACGGCCAGCCGATAGTACAAGTCAGCCCGGAAACTGCCTTGACGCACGGCGACCTCCAGGTCGCGATTCGTCGCCGCAACGACCCTGACATCGACCGGCTGCGGCTTCACCGACCCGATGCGTTCGACCTGGCGCTGATCCAGAAAACGCAGCAGCTTGACCTGAGTCGGCAAGGGCAGCTCCCCGACCTCGTCCAGGAACAGGACGCCGCCATCCGCGGCCTCGCACAGCCCCGGCTTGTCCTCGCTAGCGCCGGTGAAAGCGCCCCGGCAATGCCCAAACAACTCGCTCTCCACTAAGTTATCCGGCAAGGCGCCGCAGTTCACGCCGACAAAGGGGCCGTGCCGACGACGGCTGCGGGCGTGGATCATCCGAGCCGCCAACTCCTTGCCAGTGCCGGTGGCGCCAGTAATCAGCACTGGCGCTTCGTCCATGGCCGCCACCCGCAAGAGCTGCTTGAACAATTCCTGCATGACCGCCGACTCGCCGACAAAGCCCTCGGCGGCAGCTGGCGCTGGCGCGGCTGGCGCGGCTGACGCCGCCGACGTCGACGCCAGAGCCTGGAGGACAAGTTGTTCGGCCTGGCTCATGTCAACCGGTTTTGTCACATAGTCAAAAACCTGGCTGGCCATGGCTCGGTTGACCGTCTCCAAAGTTCCATACGCCGTCATCACCACCACTGGCAGCTGGGGCCGTTCCTGCCGGATTTGCGCCAGGATGTCCAATCCGTCGGCATCGCCGAGGCGAACGTCGAGGAACACCATGTCCGGATTCTGGCTCAGGCATTGCTGCAAGCCCTCCGCGCCGCGGCTGCTGGTCAGCACATCGTAGCCGCGCTTTTCGAAATAGCGCCGAAACGCAAAGCAAATCGACGCTTCATCGTCGATGATTTGCAATGTGCCTTTACGTGTTGCATCAGCCATGAAAGCGCTCACTCAAAGTCCGTTGTTCGTTTGTAGCCGCAACCGTTCACGCACCCCTTGCCGATTCAGCTCACGGCAGGAATGGAGAGGACGCAACCGCAATCGCGGGTCGCGTCGGCGGCGTCTCCACCGGCAATGGCGCCACGCGGTCCACGGTTCCCCAGCGGCGGGAAAAGGGCCACCAGACAAAGCACGCCGTGCCGACTAAGTTGCGGCGCGGCACCGTGCCCCAGTAACGGCTGTCCTTGCTGTTCTCGCTGTTGTCGCCTAACATGAAATATTCGCCGTCTGGAACCTCAAAGGTGTCTTCATTATTCGTAAGATACTGCGTGTTCGGCATATGGGCATAGCCGCGATAACCGCCCTTGAAACTATGGATGCGGTCAAAGCCAGGATCGTCCGAGCCATCCAAGAGCCGGAAATCCGCTGCTCCGGCTGGCTTAACATACAGCCGATGGTCAATGATCCGCAGAGTGTCCCCCGGAAGACCGACCAACCGCTTGATGTAAAACCGACCGCCAAAGCCTATACCATCCGGATCGACCAGCCCGTCCGTCACAAACACCATCACATCGCCGCGGCGAGGCTCCCGGAAACACAGCGACGTCCGATTCACGAACAGATGGTCGCCAAGCTCCAAGTAGCCGCGCAAAAAAACTTCTTCGCGGGCAAAGAAGCCTGTATCGCGCTTGCCGGCGTATTGGTCATAAATCGTCCGCAACACGGTGTCCGGAGTGCCAGGAACGACGTACTGGCGCGATCCAATCGGCACGGAACTCGTCGGAAAAAAGGGCATGGAGGGCAGAGCCGTCAACCGGGACAAGTCAACCGCGCCCGATTCCTCGACAACCACGTCAACGCCCCGGCGGGAATAATTCACATAAGCGAAAAAACGCTGCAAAAAGCCCTTTGGCGGCGGCGTCTCCTGCTCGACAAAATGGATGCCGTACAGCGTCGGCTGCATGCTCCCGGTCGGAATCTTGAACGGTTGCAGAAAAAGCGCCCGGATGCCAAAAGCCAGGCCCAAGGCGACCACCAAGACCTCTAAGTGCTCACGAATCCAGGCATGCGACGGCGCTGCTGGCGCCCGACCGCCAGTCCGACCGCTGGCCAGGTTCGACAGGCAGGAAGACACTGCGCTGTCGTCTCCGGAAAGACGCACCTGGCGAATCTCCTCGATCAGGCTGCGCAGCTGCGCCTGGCGCTCCTCGGTGAACAGGTCCTCGTCCCGCCGCAGCCGGCTCTTAAAATGCTTTTCAAAATCGCGCAGCATCGTCCGTCGACGCTGACGTGGCCGCTGCAGCAGACGTTGGATTTGGCTGCCAAAGAAAAAATACAGGATTAGAATGTCCAACAGCAGGACGACATAAATCGGCATGACCTCTCCTTGCTCGCTCACTGTTTCCGCGCTTCGCCCTGGCCGGGTGGGTCATAAGGTTACCCGGCGCAGTGCGAATTGCGCGCCCCCGGGAAGTGCGCCTGCCGCTGCTTCCCGGACGGGCCTGCCGGCTTCAAACCAGCAGTTCCGCGATTTGCACGGCATTGAGGGCCGCGCCTTTCAGAAGCTGGTCGCCACACACGAACAGCGCCAGGCCATTGGCGCAGCTGAGGTCTTCGCGAATCCGGCCAACCAGGACGTCGTATTGGTCATTGCTCTCGTTCGGCATGGGGAAATGGTTGGCGGCGCGGTCGTCAACGACCTTGATGCCAGGCGCCTTGGACAAAGCCGCCACGGCCTCCTCAACCGATACTTTGCGGGCTTGCTCCACGACTATGCTCTCAGCGTGCGAACGCAGCACCGGCACCCTCACGCAGGTCGGACACACCTGGATGGCGTCGTCATGCAAAATCTTCCGCGTCTCATTGACCATCTTCATCTCTTCTTCGTTATAGCCATTCTCGCCAATCGTCGTGTTATGGCTGAAAAGATTGAAAGCATACGGATGCTGAAAGACCACCGGCTCTGCCGGCTTGCCGGCCAGGACATCAGCCGTCTGCGTCCACAATTCTTCCATGCCCTTGGCGCCGGCGCCGCTCGCGCTCTGGTACGTGCTCACCACAATCCGGCGGATGGGCGAGATGTCGTACAATGGCTTCACTGCCACCAGCATGATGGTCGTCGTGCAATTTGGGTTGGCGATGATTCCCTGGTGCTTGCGGACGTCCTCGCCATTGACCTCTGGCACCACCAGCGGAACCTTCGGGTCCATCCGGAATGCGCTCGAATTGTCCACCACGACTGCGCCAGCCGCGACTGCCGCCGCTGCAAACTCCCGTGACCGCCCCCCGCCAGCACAAAACAGAGCCACGTCAATGCCCTGGAAAGAGTCCGCGCTCAAGACCTCCACCGGGAGTTCCTCGTCGCGAAAGGGAAGCCGACGGCCCTCTGAACGCGCCGAAGCCAGGAGACGCAGGCTTTTGAGCGGGAAATTCCGCTTATCCAGAGTCTTGAGCACCTCAGCGCCGACTGCGCCCGTCGCTCCAACTACCGCCACATTAATCATTTTTCCCATCTTCTCTTGACTCCTGCATTTGCGGGCCTGCGCCCTCGCTTCTCTATCTGGCGCGCCATTCCAGCTCGCCCCCCTGCGGGGCAGGTATAACGCTTGTACACAAATCTCATAATATAGCCGATATTTATCCGGCCGACGTCTCTTCAAACCGCATTTTCAACTTCTTCTGCGAAAAATCGCAATGCTCCACTGTCCATTAAAGTCCACTAACGTCCACGTCCACTCTCCACTGATGTCCACTTCTGTCCACAGTCCATCGTCTACCAACGTCCATGAAAGTCCACTAATGTCCATTGTCCACTGTCCCCTAAAGCGCCTTATCCGGAGCATTTGGCTCCGCCCGCAGCTTGTCGGAACCCCGAGTGTCCATGAGTAATCGCTTACGTTCGACCATCCCCTGCGTGACAGCCAGGCTGATTTGCAATAGTTGCCAGCCATGCTACGGTAAATTCTTGTCGATAGTCTCCCATGCCATGATTTTTGCGTCCTTCCACCTACAACCGTAAAGGAATCACCATGACTTTCCGCAGCCTCAGTGTCTTTCTCAGCGCCGCCTGCCTTGGCGTGACTCTTGCCACGGCTCAGCAGGCTGACCCGGCTAAAGTGGCCCAGGTGGCCGCTGGCACTCTCACCGAAGCCCGCGTCTCCTGGTGGGGCTTTAACCCTGCCGACTCGACCGCATTTCTGCAACAAGCCATCAATTCCAAAGTCCCGAAGCTGATTGTCGATAAGATGCCGTCGCCCTGGTACACCAACAAGTTGACGGCAGTCAGCAACCAGGAAATCATCTTTGAGGAAGGCGTCGAACTGGTCGCCCTGAAAGGCCAGTTCCATGGACTCACCGACGCCCTGATACGTATCAGCCGGCAGGAAAACGTGACTCTCCGCGGACTCGGCAAAGGCGCCACCCTCCGCATGCACAAGGCTGACTACCACACCGACGCCTACAAAAAATCGGAGTGGCGGCACGGCATCAGCATTTTGAGTTCGCGCAAGGTCAACATCATCAACCTCAGCATTGTCGACACCGGTGGTGACGGCATCTATCTCGGCATCTCCAAACGCGGCGAGCCCCCCACTGACATCCTGATCAAAAACGTCGTCTGCGACGGCAATAATCGCCAGGGCATCAGCGTCATTGCGGCTGTCAACATGCTCATCGAAGACACCAAGTTGATCAATACCAGCGGCACCGCGCCGGAAGCCGGCATCGACTTTGAACCCAACCTGCCCGACGAGCCGATCCGCAATTGCGTTATGCGCAACTGCTACAGCGAAAACAACAACGGCGGCGGATACGTCTTCTACCTGCCTAACATGGTAAGCGACATCAGCCCGCTGGAAGTGACCCTCGAAAACTGCATCTCAGTAAACGATAAGCGCTCTCCGCTGGCGCTCCATACTGGCAATGGCCCTGGCCGCACCTTGCAAGGACATTTCAAAGTCATCAACTGCACATTCACCAATGCCGGCAATCCAATCAGCCTGGTCGGCAATGACGCTGACGGCGTCAAAATCGAATTTGTCAACGTAACGATTGACAACTGCGGCCACACCCGGCCCGATTCGGCAATCATCAGCATGAGCAATCGCGCCCAGGACGAGGCGGCCGGCGGCAACCTGTTCTTCCGCAACGTCACGGTCAAAGACCCCAACGAAAACCGCCCGCTGTTCAACTTCACCGATGGCGGCATGAATGGCGGCGGCTTGCGCAATATCGGCGGCGAAATCACCTACATCGCCAATGGCAAAACCACGAAGCATGTCTTCAGCGACGAATGGGCCAAGGCCACCTACCCGCCCATCCAAATCAAAAGAGTCCCGTATTATCCGATGGACGGCGCCCGCTTCCAGCCCTATCAGACCAACCCCGTCATTCCTGACCGGGACCTTCCTAACTTGCAGCCGCGCGGCTTGGGGAAATTCTGGCTGTACGCCAACCAAGGCGAAGACATCCGCCTGGCAGTCCTCTACGGCCAGCTCGGCAATTACTCCGGCACCAAGGCGGCAGTCAATCTCATCACTCCCTCCGGGAAAAAAATCGGGCTCGGCGGCGCCAAATTCCAGGAAGTGACTGAAGTGGGCCTGGCGGAGGCGCCGGAAACCGGCATCTACCAGGTCGAAATATCTGCTGGCGCCAACTGGTCTTCGATTAAGCGCAGCAACCGCGCCATTGTCCTACCCGCCTATCCCAAAGCCGCCCACCTGGCCTCAGGCGGCGGCGACTACTTCTTCCTCGTCCCGCCCGGTTCCGGCGAATTCAGCATCCGTTTCTGGGGCGAAGGCGCTGAGGGCCTCAAAGCGACAGTCTTTGACCCGGCTGGCAATCAAGTCTGGCAGAAGGACGATATTTCGGCCATCGAACAATTCGTCGGCACGCCTGAGCAAGGCAAGGCTGGCGGCGTCTGGAAGCTGCGAGTGGAAAAACCGACCAACTTGCCGGTCATTGAAGACCACTATATCCGGATTTACGGCATCCCGCCATTCATCGGCCTGGCGCCCGAGCTGCTCCTCGCGCCAGCCCCGTAAAGTCCGTCTTGGTGTGTGCACGTGCGAAAGCCGAAGCAGGGCTGATGCTCAAGGCACGTGCCAGCAAAAAGCCATCCTGGCCACGTGCAAGCGTCCCGGATGGCTTTTTGCTATATTTGGATTACTGTAAATACAGGCGTCGGCTGAATGCCCATGAATGGACGCTTGCGCTGCAAGTTCGAGCCGACAGCCCCCCAAAAAGCGAACTGCCCGGCTCTGAGACCGGAACCCAAGAAGATTCGGACCGTGATTAAACAAATGCCTCGATGCACGAGAAGATGAGCGCAGCAAACAAACAGAAAACAGGAGCTCAATATGCCTGAAGCTTTGCTGAAAACATCGCTATGCCTTCTGTCTCAGGCTGATGCTTCCAGAAAGATTGCAAACAGCAAACTCAAGCTGGAAACCAAAACGCGCCTTTGGCCAATATATGACATCGGCCGCGGTCGCCTCTTTTATGGCTTCGCTGTTCCCCGTCCCATCAAATCAAAACATCCGGTTATTGGACCCAGGCGCGGGTGTCGGTAGCCTGACATCAGCTTTTGTCGAATCTCTCTGCAAGAGCAAAACCGACTATCGCATTAATGTAGATGCATACGAAATAGACCCGATAATGCATCCATACCTGGAAAAAAATCTTGACTTGTGCAAAACAACAGCAGCGGAAAACAACACTTTGATAACATGGCGGGTTTATGCTGACGACTTCATCGCTGAAGCATCAAGAAAGTTATCCTCGCTCAATAGCCTGTGGCCGGAAAAGCTTGACAGGTACACGCATTGCATTATGAATCCGCCGTATAAAAAGATTTCCAGCGCGTCGCGTCACCGGGCATATCTTCGCAGCGCTGGAATTGAAACGGTTAATATGTATTCAGCTTTCGTCGCCTTAGCCATAGCTTTATTAGAAGAAGGTGGATACCTAGTTGCAATTATCCCCAGAAGCTTCTGTAACGGGCCGTATTATCGTCCTTTTCGGGAGTTCATTTTAAAGCACGCCGCAATACGGCGAATCCATCTGTTCGGCTCAAGAAATAAGGCTTTTAAGGAAGACAAAGTTCTCCAGGAAAACATCATCGTAGCACTTGAGAAAGGCGCTCGCCAGGAGGATGTCACTGTCTCGACTTCTAGCGACGATACATTCTCCGATACCGCCATTTCAGACTATCCATTCGGGGAAATTGTCCGAGAAAACGACAAAGAACTTTTCATTCATATTCCGACAAAACCTGAAGCCGACTTTTTGAATGTTGCCCAAGCATTCGGTTACACGCTCTCCGATATTGGCATACAAGTTTCGACTGGGCCGGTTGTTGATTTTCGCCTGAAGGAATATTTGAAAGCCATGCCTGAACCAGGAACCGTGCCATTATTGTATCCATGCCATTTCAAAGGGCAATTCATGCAATGGCCAATCGAAGGAGGGAAAAAGCCCAACGCGATTCTGTGTAGCAAGGACACGCAAAAATGGCTTTATCCGAATGGCTTTTATACTGTAGTGCGACGTTTTCCTTCAAAGGAAGAGCGGCGAAGAATTGTGGCGAGCGTCGTTGACCCCGCTGTTTTTAGCAATGCGGAGAGTATTGGCTTAGAAAATCACCTTAACGTTTTCCACAACAATAAAGAGCCGTTATCAGAGGCTCTTGCTAAGGGGCTGGCCGTTTTCCTCAACTCAACCACTATTGATGATAACTTCCGGCGGTTCAGCGGTCACACGCAAGTCAATGCAACCGATCTTAAACTTATCAAGTACCCGAGCCGCAATACCCTGATTGAACTCGGAAAATGGGCAGACAAGCAAGGAGAGTTAACTCAAGATATGATTGACAAAAAACTGGAAAGAATTGCGGAATGAGCCAGAAGAACAGTCATAAGCGTATCAATGACGCAATAAACATCCTAACGGCCCTTGGAATACCAAAGGCACAGCAAAACGAACGTTCCGCGCTCTGCCTTCTTGCCTTGCTGAATCTCACCCCCAATAAGAAGTGGGGAAAATCTGAAAATCCGCTGATGGGGATAACGCCCATCATGGATTGGGCACGCACGCATTATCAGAAGGACTACGCACCAAACACTCGGGAAACCGTCCGGCGACAAACCATGCACCAATTCGTAGATGCAGGAATCGCACTCTACAACCCAGATAAGCCCGACCGTCCTGTAAACAGTCCAAAGGCCGTTTATCAGATTGAAGCTACAGTCCTGAAGTTACTCCAATCTTTCGGCACTTCGGCGTGGCGTAATAACCTGACATCCTACCTTGCTGGCCGCGAAACCCTTGCGTCGCGTTACGCAATGGAACGCGAACAGAATCGGGTTCCAGTGAAAATTGCCAAAGACAAAGAAATCACCCTCAGTCCTGGGGAACACAGCGAATTGATACGAGACATCATTGAGAACTTCGGACCTCAATTCGTTTCCGGCGGCAAACTGATCTATGCTGGCGACACTGGCGATAAGTGGGGATATTTCGATGCGCCTTTACTTGCCGGACTTGGCGTCACTGTCGATCCCCACGGAAAAATGCCTGATGTAATTATTTTCTGCCCGAAAAGAAACTGGCTGGTACTCATTGAATCCGTTACCAGCCACGACCCTGTAGACGGCAAAAGACATGCGGAATTATCGCAGCTTTTTGCTAAATCCGAAGCAGGCCTTGTATATGTCACCGCATTTCCGAATCGCTCCCTCATGAGCCGACATCTCGCAGAAATCGCCTGGGAAACTGAAGTCTGGGTGGCTGACGCCCCCTCCCATCTGATTCACTTCAACGGAGAACGATTCCTCGGCCCTTACAAAAGCTAAAAGCTATCCGTCTTCCACGATCATCCATGACTCAGACCATTTTCTATTGTAAGCCGGACTTTCCGCATGAGTACGTTCACTGCCTTTGGCATATCACCATGGATCAAGGTTCGGCTATTTTATTTCGTCGGCCGCTTGATATCGGTGAAAAAGCGACGTAAACTAATAGCAAAAAGCTGCGGCGGCGCATTGCGGCACTGGGACAGAGGACGGAAATTGAGGGCTATTGCACACGGGGCTGCTGGAGCTCGGCCTATCCGCCGACAAGCGTGGCATCCGGGATACACATGAACTTGGCTATTTCGTCAGCCCGGCAGCTCTGTATCGCCGTAATGTTCCCGTAAGTCGAATGGTCGGACTTTATCTCCTTGATGAAGTCGTCGCAGAAAACCCGATTGTCAGGGTTGTCCGGCTGCCTGTACGCTATCAGCATTTCCGGCGGCAGCTCCCCCCGCATCCGCCACAGCCTGTCCTTCCATAAGGTCGTCTTGTCAATGATGGCGTTGACGTCCTCATGGTTGAAGTACAGCGGCTTTGCCGCCTTGCCGTCGCTCGCAAACGGGATGGATATCCTGTAGCCATATTTGTCAGCAAAGGTCTTGCGCCTGTATCTTTTCCCCCAGTCGAACTTCCGCAGGATTTGCCTTATCTCCACCTCCATCATTGCCTCCTGCGAGTCGGCGCTTTCGGCAAGGTTTCCCAGGACAAAGGTTTCATAGAGGCTGTCAAGGAAGGCCTGCGGCTCCCTTTCGCCGAGCGACGTCTGGATTTGGCTGAAGTGAAAGACCCCCTCCTGGATGCGGGACGCCATGTCGAAAAAGCCGGCCTGGTTGCTCTTGACTTGGTGATCCAGTATCTTGCGCAGCGACTTACACCCCTCCGTGAACAGCCTCTTGCTTACGGACGGGAAGAAGTCGGTGACCCTCTTGCTGTGGCTGAAGTTGATCCTGTAGTCACAGTACCCCAACTGGGGGCAGTTGACCACGACGCCGACGTTGGCGAACTCCCCCGCGGCGCGGTTCGGCATGAACCTCAGCAGTATGTAGTTGTAGACTAGTTTCATGGCCGCTCTTCCTTGTGCCGGGCAGGCCTGGCCTGCGCTATTGAATCACGCCCCGCCAGAAGCTGTCAGGGTCGCGCTTGTATCGAAGCAGAATCCTCTCAATCTTGTCTATATGAGCCTGGCCGTCGCTGCATTGCTCAAGCCACTCGTCTGGTATTTTCCGGACGATCTCGCCCCATTCGCCCATGGCGGAGTCAAGCAGGGGCTCGTTTATTTCCCGGTTGAATCCCAGGAGGTCGAAGGCGTCACTGTAAATGTGGTCTTCCAGGAAGCCCTCCATGTCGCTTTTGTCCGAGAACGCGCAGTTGTGGTCGATGACATATATGACTTTGTCGGCCACGATCAGGTTGGGCTTGGCCTTGCATCTGTCATAGTTGCAAATCCACCAGTCAAAGAGCAGCAGCCGTCGCCTGTCCTCGTGGCTTGGCGCGACGTCTGGGTCCCCGGGAAGGTATACGGTCGCGTTGGGCACCTCCGTGGAGGCGAAGGCCAGCCCCTCGCCAAGGTCGTTCAGGTCCGGCCTGGCGCCATGCCGGATGAATTCCCTTGGCACGCTTAGCAGCACGGGCCTGGGTATGTTAAGGCCGATATGGCGCCCAAGTTCTGCGGCCACCAGTTCATTTATGCGCTCGACGGCGCCCGCATACCTCCCTTTCACATAGTACACAAGCCCGTCGGCGGCGCCGCAGATGAACGGCTCCAGCACACCGGCCGTCTGGGCGACCCGGCCAATGACGGATGTTATCTCCAGTCTCTCCATGAATTAATATACCGCCCGTTTCATTGCCTTGCAAAGCGCTTCGACCAACGCCGACTCCTGTTTCATCAGCGCTGCATTTACTATAGCGCGGATGGACGGCATGGCAAGCGGCGACCGCCCTACAGCCCGGCTTCGCTCCCGTCCCAGTAATGGGTTAGTCTTCTGTAGCGCCTTTACAAGGCACCACTTTCGGGGCACGCCTATCCCCAGGCTGAAGCCTGGGGTTAAACATGGTTAAGCACCTGCGGCGCAAGGGGGAATGACTGTAAGCGTAATACATTTTTACCGGCTGGATGCCTGTGAAGGACACGTGACTTCACCCATTGTCCACTAAAGTCCATTGTCCACTGTCCACTAAAGTACTTTACCCGGGGTGCCTAACGCAGCAGATTGCCCGGAGCTCTGAGTATCAATCGGTGACCAATACTACAAGCATTCATCACAAAACTTCGCACATTAACCAAAAAAGGGGGAGGAAAAGACCCGCTGTCTTTTCCTCCCCTTTTCGCGACATCCGACTTGCGCTTTCCGGCTGGACGCCAATCACTCAGTCGGCGTTGGCCTTAGCTTCTTCAACTGCTCCTTCTTCAACAGGTCTTTCAGGTGCTCGACGTATTTCTCCGCACCGCCTGCCTTGTAGCCGGTTCTGCCGATGATCTGGCCGTCAGCGCCAACCAGATAAATGGTCGGGAAACCGCGCACCTTGAATTCTTCGGACAACTTCTTGTTCTGAGCCTTCACTTCCTCCGACTGCTCAATCTTCATGGGGAAGTCGATTTTCATCAGCACCAGGTTCTTTTCGGCGTAGTCGTTGAAAACTTTCTGGGAAAAAACCTCCTTGTCGAGCTTGATGCACCACCTACACCAATCAGAGCCGGTGAAGTTCAACAGCATCGGGACTTTCTTTTCAGCTGCGACCGCCTTGGCCTTGGCATAATCCTCCAGCCAGCTCGCACCAGCAGCCTTGTCAGCCTCATCGGCGGCTCGGAGGGCCACGGCGCCCAGACACAGCAAGGTCAGCATCGTCAGCAATGTCTTTTTCATAGTCATTTTTCCTTTCTGCGGATTCAGCAATCATTCTTCTGGCAACACTGGCGCTCGCCGTTTTCACAACCTGCTTCAAAGGCGTTTCTGGCCGGCGACCCAGACCTGCTTCGGCTCCAAATCAGCCGACATGCGCACCAAGTCGGCGCGGAAGCCGGGCGCTATTTTCCCGCGGTCGGAAAATCCCAGCGACCGAGCCTGGTTCCATGCCGTGGTTTTGACCAATTGCGCCAAGGGAAGTTGCGTCAGCCGGCGGACTCTTTGCAAGCCCTGGTGGAAAAGCAGCGTGCTTCCGGCCACCCGGCCATTGGCGATGCGTGCGCAGCCATCGCGGACTGTCACCGGCAACCCGCCGAGCTCATAGTCGCCATCCGGCATGCCAGCGGCGCGCATCGAATCCGTGATCAGCATAATGCGCTCGCAGCCGATAACCTCAAACAAAAGCTGAATCATCTCCGGACACAAGTGCACGCCGTCGCAAATCAGCTCCACGAACATGTCCTTGTGCAGCATACCGCCGCCCACCAAGCCAAAATTCAGATGATGCAAGGGCGTCATGACATTGCAAAAATGCGTCATGTGCCGCATACCGAGCAGACGTGACTGTGTGAATTGCTCGTAGGTCGCCTGCGAATGCGCCACCGCTGGCATGATGCCGCGCTCAACTAACTGCCGCACGAATGACAAATCATGGTCGAGTTCAATGGAATACGACGCCTTGCTGATGGGAAACCAGGAGGCGAGTCGATCAACCATGTCAATATCGGGTTGACGCAGGTATTCCGGATTCTGCGCTCCAGCGCATTCCGGGGCGATGAAAGGGCCTTCCAGATGAATGGCCGGCAAGTCGGCGCCATCATGATTTTCGCGCTGGAACATCTGAGCATGGGCAAAGACTTCGTCCAGCCGTTCCTCAGACAGGGTCAGAGTCGTGCCCAAAAACGAGGTCACTCCCTGGGTCAGCTTGTGCCGGGCCATGGCCGCCATAGCCTCCTGCGTGGCGTCGCAAAAATCATGATTAGCGCAGCCGTGCGTGTGGATGTCGAAAAAACCTGGCAAAAGCAAATCGCCGCCCAGGTCGATGTACTCCACGGGGTCGTACACCGGCTCCAGTGCGCTCTTCGGAATAGCCTCACCCGGCAGATACAAAGCGGTTATGACGCCGTCCTTGACCACCAGGGAAGCATCAGGGACATCAACATCCGGCGAAATAATATGCGCCCGTTGAAAAACTGTTGTCATGGTTTGTTCTTTCCCGGCCGCCTTAGGCCGCGCAATCAAAGGTGCTTTGCTCTCGCCTCAAGACAGGGCAATAACGTCAGTCGTATAGGCGATTTCAGCCTTTGGATGACGATGCAGGTAGGACGCCGGCAGCTCTGGGGTGACTTTGCCGGTCTGCACGCGCCGCAGCGGCGCTGCCTGCTCCTTAAAGCACGCCAGCAGAAGGATTTCATCAGCGGCGAGAATTGGTTTCAATCCCATGGTCACTGCCTGGCGCGGCATCATTGATTCATCGTTGCCGGCGGTCAAACGCGCGTTGGTCGCGATAGTCAAGGGGGCCAGGTCGATGATTCGGCTGGGCAATTCCCCGTATGCGTCAACGCTGATCTCGGTTTCAGACATAGGCTCATTGAAAGCGATATGGCCGTTGAAGCCAATGCCTAAGAGCTGCAAGTCCAGGCCGCCGGCGTCCGCGATTTGCTGGTCGTAGGACGCAGCGTCGGTGGCTGGCGGATAATATGCTGACGAGTCTGCAAAACCGCGTTCCGGGGCCAGGCGGGAAAACAAGTTTTTCCGCATATAGGCCCGATAGCTCAAGGGATGGTCAGCAGGCACTTCACCGCCATTGGGGGCGACATATTCGTCCAGGTTGAACGTGCTCAATCCCCGCAGGTCCGTGCCTGCTGCATTGAACTTTTCCGCGAGCAACTCGTAAAGACGCAACATGGTGTTGCCGGTCGCCAGCCCGAGGTTGCATTTTCCGGACGTTGCCAGGCAACGCTTCACCACCTGAAAAATCCGCTCGGCGCCATACCGGCTCATGGCTTCATAATCTTTGACCGTTGTCCACTTCACGATTCCACATCCTTTCTTTTGAAAAACCAGGTTACGGCGGCGACGCGCCAGCTCCGCAGCCGTCGCCCTCTTCTATACTACTATCTACCGACTTCTTGTTTTTGCGAAAGCTTATCCTCAAATCAGCGCATAAATGTCACCCCTACAGTCCGCTAGGTCTACATACGTCAGCGTGGAGTCTGTACTACAAGCGCTAATCACAAAATTTCCGTGTATTCCGTGTATTCAGTGGTAAAAAAACAACCCTATAAAAATCCGTGTCCATCCATGGTTAAAAATCAGAAAGCTTCACAAAAAGCCGGCCTTCTCCAGCTGCTCCAGGCTGACTTTCGAGCTGCTTCCTTCTGCCTGGACTTCTAGTCGTCGGAGGACATACCGGCCAATCATGTCAACCTCCAGGTTAACCAAATCGCCGCGACGCAGATGCGACAGATTCGTATGGGTCCAGGTGTGCGGGATAATGCAGACTCCAAACCGGTCTCGCTCCAGGCGGGCGACAGTCAAAGAAACGCCGTTGACCGCTATGCTGCCTTTCATAATCACCAGTTCCCGCAAATCGTCCGGCAGGCTCACGACCAGCACCAGGTCATCGCCTTCCTGGCCGATCTGGAGAACCGGCGCCGTGGCGTCAACATGTCCGCTGACCAGGTGCCCGCCCAAGCGGTCGCCGACCCGCAAGGCGCGCTCCAGGTTCAACGCCGTCCCTGCCTTCGCCCGGCCCAGATTCGTCCGGCTCAGCGTCTCTTGCAAAGCGTGAAAATGGATAACGTTGCCCTCATGCGCCTCTACCGTCAGACAGGCGCCATTGACTGCCACGCTGTCGCCGAGCGCTATCTCCGAGGTCGGCAGCTGCGTCCGCACACTCAATTTCGCTGCTTTTCCGGTCACGGCGATTTTGACCAGCGCGCCTACATCTTCAATCAATCCCGTAAACATTGCTGCAATATCCTGTGATGAGAAGGTCCTGTCCAATTCTACGCACTTGCCGGTCTGTGAGTTCAATGGCTTCACTCAAAGCCGACGGCGACGCACCGCCCACGACCGGGCGGCTGTCCCGGCCGCCTAGTATCTTCGGGGCGACGAAAAAGGCGATTTTATTGACCACGCCGGCTTGCAGGGCAGCGGCAGCCAATTCGCCGCCGCCTTCCAGGAGCAGCGCCGTCACCTGGCGTTCCCCCAGGTCGCTAAGGAACTCC
>JAAZKI010000021.1 GCA_012799905.1 Lentisphaerota bacterium
CCAGCTCCGTCTGCGCCCAGGTGACCATCAAGATTTCGCAGACTGTGTCTTTGACCAGAGAGGCTTTCGAAGGCACGTTGACGCTGTTCAACGGCCATGAGAACAAGAACATGACGAATGTCCGGCTGCAACTGGTGGTGACCGATGCCTTTGGCAAGGACTGCACCGATTTGTTTGACATCAGCGAGCTGCCAGAGCGGTTCGTCGAACTGACGGCGATCGACGGCGACGGCGTCCTCGGCCCCAAGAAGACCGGCAGTGCAACAGTGCGGTTCATCCCTGAAAACGCCGCCGCGCCAGTGGCGAGCAAGACGTACTTCTTCGGCGGCATCCTGTCCTACACCAATCCCTTCTCGGACGAGACCGCGACGATCGAGCTGACCGCCGTGCCCCTTGAGGTGTTCCCCGGGCCGCGCTTGCAGATGCATTACTTCTTGCAGCGTGACATTCTGGGCGACGACCCCCTGACCGAGGCCATCGAGCCGTGCTACCCGGCTGAACTGTCCGCCCTGGTCTACAATCCCGGCTATGGCGACGCTAAGAATTTCCGCATTGACTCTGGCCAGCCGAAAATCACCGGCAATGACAAGGGCCTGCTCATTGACTTTGCCCTGTGGGACTACGACTTGAATGAGTCAACGCTCAACGGCCAGCCGAATTCCGCGCCGCTGGGGCAGGTCAACCTGGGCACCATCAAGGCTGGCGGACATGGCCTGGCGCAATGGTGGATGACCGCGTCGCTGCAAGGGCATTTCGTCGGCATGAGCGCCACCTATACGCACCTGACCAGCAACGGCAATCCAGACATCTGCCTGATTGACAGCGTTGACATCCATGAGCTGCATCGTTCTGGCCAAGACCTTGAGGGCAACACCGCCTTCCTGGTCAATGATATCTCCGACCCGCAGGATACGCCCGACACTCTCTGGATAGGCAAAAATTTCGCCAACGGCGTCGATCCTGCGCCGGTCGATGTGTATGACGCCTGCACGGTCAGCGGCCAGGTTTTCGCTGCTGGCTCGGAAGACCCGGCCGACCCGCCGACGTATTCGTTCACGGTGACGCCCGATAGCGGCAGCGCCTGGTTTTATGTCAACATCCCGAAGCAGGTTCTCGCCGGCTATGAGATCGTCAGCACCGCTCGCGGCATCGAGGACATCCCATTCCGCAACTGCTGGCTGACTGACCGAACCCTGCCGGAAGGCAGCGACCCGGTCTACGAGACGCGCCTGCATATGTTTGACTATTTCCCGAGTGCTGACGCGCAGGACTACGTGGTCACGCTGCGGAAGAAGCCCGAAGTCACCCTGGAGGTCGTCAGCTTCGGCGGCGTGGACGGCTATGTCGTGCCGACGGCACTGCCGTACGTCGACGTGTTCTTCAGCGACGGCATCCGCCTCAGTACGTTCACCACTGCGGACGTGACTTTGCGCCGACAGGGGCAGCTGGTGAGCCAGCAGGAACTGGGGAGTCTGACCTTTGAGAAAGTGGCCGAGGATGACGCCAACGAAATCTACCAGTATCGCATCGGCAACTTGGGCGCATTGACCATGGAGGACGGCTTCTACGTCCTGACCGTTCAGGCCGCCGGCATCACTAACCGGCAGGGGGCTGCTGGGCAGGCCGGCAGGCAGGTGATGTGGGTGAAGAGCACGGCCGCGTATGGCGGCGTCAGCATCGCCCGCATGGAGAAAGTCGTTGTCGACGGCGTGCAGGAAGGCGAATACCAGGTGGATATCGACTTTAACGGCGCGGTGGAGGCAGCCAGCGTGAGCCGAGATGGGCTGACCCTCACCCGTGATGGCCAGAACGTCCCGCTCGGCGAGGACGTCGTCGTCAGCGTCGGCGAATTGCCCGGCCAATTCAGCTTTGCCGGGATTGACGCCTACACCTGTGGCGATGGCGTTTATCGGCTGCGCTTTGACGCCGCCGCCTCCGGAATCATCGACCAGGGCGGCAATGCCAGCGCCGCAACCAAGGAAATCACCTGGACGATTGACACCACCCCGCCTGGACACGTCGACGGATTGCACATCGTCGTCGATGACGGCAGTTCAGCTGAGGACGGCGTGACCTGGGGCCGCAAGAAGACCGTGATAGGCGTCCTGCCCGAAGGCGGCCTGAAAGTGGAAATCCTCTACCGGATGACCGGCGCCAATGTCAGCGCCCCGCTGACCAGCCGGCAATTCGCTGCTGGCGAGACGGCGATGAACATCCCAATCACCTTGCCAGTCGATGGCGCCATCACCCTGACCGTACGGATGACGGACGCGGCCGGCAACAGCACGGATGACAGCCTGAATATCTTCCTTGATACGATTCCGCTGTCAGCGCAGTTTGCCGATTTGCCGGATGTGTCTC
>JAAZKI010000380.1 GCA_012799905.1 Lentisphaerota bacterium
GGCGGAAGAAAAAAATATCGAGCGCCGGGGAGGATGTCGTGGTCAGGGCCTGGCAGCCGCTCCCCGGGCAAAAGGCATACAATATATCTTCAACCCGTCTTTGGCACCTCAGGACAATGCAAATTCGTAGGGAGCCGTGAGGAAACTGGGAACGTATTCCATTAACCTCAAACGCCAGGAAGGCAAATCCGACGAGGATGTCGACGCAGGCGAGGTAGCTGGCCAAACTCAATCCAGCAGGAATTCGGCATAGTTATTCGGGGTCACGATGCCAGTTCGAGCCGCTGGATATGCTTTTCGAAAGGTCAGCGGAATTTTCTCCTTGGCAAGGGGATTTGACTTGATTCCCCAAGCTCGGAGTTGGCCTTGCGCTTCCTCAAGGTAGTCGATTTCGTGGCTTTGCGGAGCCATCGTTCGCCAGAAGAAAGAACGCGGCGGAAAGGGCTGATTTAAATTTTTCTTCATTCGTTCCAGAATCAGATAATTTTCCCACATTCCTCCTGCATCGTGCCGGGAATCCAGTGGCGCAAAGTTGTTGATGATCGCGTTGCGGATACCAAGATCACAGAAGAAGATTTTGAATCCCTTCTTGATTTCGTTGCGAAGATTATTGCTGTACGCCCCTAGCGGGAAGATGACATAGCATTTTGTCAGCAGGTCCAGGTAGCGCTCCACGGTTTTGTTGTCGGCTCCTGTCAGCCCTGCCAGTTCATTGTAGTTGACCTCGGAGCCAATTTGCATGGCCAGGGCACGGACCAGTTTGTCAAAAACACTGGCACGGTTCAAGCCGTTCAAGGCGTAAATATCTTTAAACAGGTAGCTTCCGACCAGTTCACTAAGGCGTTGCTGTTCATCGCCCGGATGGGCCACGACATCGGGATAACTTCCGAAGAGAAGGCGTTTCTCGCGTTTTTGGCTTTCTGCAAAAAGACCATGCTCTTCGCATAACTCTCCGAACGAGAACGGAAATAAGCGGTATTCGAACTTTCGGCCGGTCAGTGGCTCGGCGGTACGGTTCATCAACTCAAAGGCAGAAGAACCCGTGGCGATGACCTGAATATCAGACAACTCATCCGTAAGGAGCTTCAGGGCCAGACCAACATTGTCGATGCGTTGCGCTTCGTCCAGCACCATGATTTTGCAGTTGCCAAGCAGGAGCTTCCATCTCGCAGTCGTGATTTCGTGCAGCGCATGGCGCGTAGCTGGGCTGTCACCATTCAACCAGAGGACGGCGTCACCGTATTTTGCGGTTAGATGCTTGACCAAAGTAGTCTTGCCGCACTGGCGCGGGCCGTATAAAATCAGCGCCTTGCCGGTAAAAAGACGGCGCTCAAGCTCGGATTCCAAGGTTCGATGGATGTATTTCATGGACTTTACCTCAGGATTTTTGGAATTCAATCCTAAAATACATCAGGATTTTTGGAATTCAATCCAAAAATCCTTAGTTTTGAGCCGCCAAGACGCCAAGGACACCACTGAGGTTTTTAGGGTATGCCGTGCAGCAGCAGACTAATAGGTTAGGTGCTTCAGGTCACCGTCCGCTTGGCCTGAATGACCTGAGGGCCACCCCAACCTCGTAGAGGTGGCACCATGAGTAACCCCAGGTGAAGCGGAGCGGAACCTGGGGGTGGATGCCCCCCTAAGCCTGAGCCTCGGGGAGGCGACACAAAAGCTTTGCCTTGAAGAAAATCTTTCACAAAAACAAGATATTGGCCGATGGCAGCCCTCAATATACCTTCACTGCCCTTAGCAGGAGTTTGAAGTCCCGGTCGCCGGTATCTTTCACTGCCAGGCGCAGCGTTGACGGGCCGGGCGGCAGCGTCGGCAGAGGCGTCGGCAGGTCGCCGGACGCTATTTCCTGGCCGCGGGTGTCCAGCAGCTGCCAATGCTGCCCATCGCGGCAGCGCAGGCGTTGTTCTGCCGCCAGGCGCACCGGGAATGCGTAGTCTTGGCCGCCTACTGTCAGCACCGGCGTATCCAGGCTGTAGAGCGCTGTCACGACCTTGACGTCGTCTATCAGGCAGGTTGCCGTCTGCCCGCTGGCGAGCGAGTTATAGAAGTACAGGATGTATTCGATTTGGCTCAAGTCGAGTTTGACATCGTTCAGTGGGAAGCTGCACAGCTGCCAGCCGGTGAAATAAACGCGCGTCACCATATCATGCCATACGCCCTTCACATCTCGCAGCTGCACCTTGAAGGAGTAGTTGCCGCCGTCGCCATGGAGCCAGAAGGACAGCGCGGTGGCGCCGCTCAAGTCCATGGGTTGCGCAAAACGTCGGCCAATCGCTGCCCAGCCGCCATTGTCCTTGCGTGCGCTTGTCGCCGTGAAACGCAGTGCGCCGTCCTTGGAATAGGGGCTCGTTGCCGCCGCCGTTGTAAACGTCACTCCGGGCTTGGCGGTTATACCTTGGTTTTCCGAATCGTACGCGAATTTTGCGTAGTCGTTTCGCTCTGACGCGCGGTATTCGTCCAAGGTCGCGCAGTCATCGACAATGCGTGCATCGGGCGCGTTGTGGGCATCGCTCGCAACGCCGATTGTCTGCGCCTCGATTTCGATTTCCAGCCGCGGTCTCGTCGCGCCAGCGCGGCTGATGATCGTCCAGCTATTGTCGTTGTTGGCGAGGGCTTTGGCGGTGATTAGGCGCGTCGTCTCGTATTCCCGATCCAGTGCGCTCCAGTCGGGCTTTTCGGCCATTTTCCCGAAGGGCTCGCCCAGCGGGCAGACCGTCAATTCCGCGCGCGTGTTCAGGCCATCCATCCCTTTGGCAGAGAGCGTGATAGTGTTGTCGCCGGCTGTGAAGGCAGGCAGCGTCTCGGACTTGACGCGGTCTTGGAGTTCGCCGCGTTCATTGTAGTAGGCTATGCCATCCGGCCCTTCGATTTCCACATAGTCGCCCGATGTCAGCGCCCAGGGCAATGTTAGTTTTTGGCCATTGAGCGCCAGTGACAGCTCGCTCAGGACATTTTTTTGCGCAGGCAGGCTGAAGATGGGGCTGATCACTACATCGACCGCGCCCCCCGCCGGAATTTCATTGATGAAGACGTTGATTTCGGACACCGCGTCAGCGCGAATGGCATTGCGGTACACGGCATGGCTGCCGCCGGTGGCGCGGTAGGGCCACTCGTAATCTGTCAAGCGTTCTGCATCGCGCTCGCGCAGCAGCAGTTCGACGTAGCGCCAACCAGTGAAATCCAGGTCAACGTAATGGTCTGCGATGGCACGGCTATAGACCGCTGGCGAGCGCAGCTGCACATTGAGCAGTGCGCCTGAGCCATCGCCCTTCACCCACAGCCCCACGCCCTGGCCCGTGCCCATTTTGTGGTAGGGGTGGTCATAACTGCGGCCAAGCATTGCCCAGGCGCCGCGGGAGCTGTTGCGCTTGCTTGTCGCCCGCAAGCGCAGATTGCGCGCTGCTCCGCGCGTGTCCTCGGTGACAGGCGTAAGCGCCAGTCTCACGTCTGACGCGCAGGTTTGACTATAAGCGCCGTCTTCGCTGAAATCAATCAACATGACGGCTCGTTTGTCATCCACTGGCGCCAGGCTATACAATGCCTCTATGCGGGCGCGCAGCGGTTGCGCGGCGTGGGGATTGTGCGCAGTCCAGGCCACGCCTTGCGGATTCAGACCCGTGAGGCGGCGCTTGAGCATTGCCACGGGCGTGAAACGCCACTGGCCGTCGCTGTCCTGGCGCAAGCGGAAATCCTGTCCAGGCTCAGCAACGCGTTCCAGCGTCGCGGCGTCAAAATAGCGCGCCAGGCGCAGCCGTTCGTACCAGCCTAAGATGGTGAACATATCCTCCTGGCGACCGTTGGGGGGACGTCGGGACACATTGACGCCTTGGATGGACATCGGGCCGTCCATGGCGAGATTCTTGGCGCCGAAATATTCCATTTCATCCACAAAATGTCCTCGCGCTATGTTCGTCGGCCCTCGCGGCGCCCACCAGCCCAGCTGGGGTTCGACAAGGTCGGTCTTGCGATAGCGCGAGGCGATGCGGATATGGTCGTCGTGGAACTGCTTCATCGCCCACACGGGATGGTCCCAGGCGCCGAGGCGCGAATGGAACCACCAGTTGTTATGGCCATGACAGCTCGCCTCGCTCACGCCGCCGGGCTGCAAGCGCTGAAAGATTTTCCAGCGCATGGTGTCGATGCCGTAGCGGCTGCGCATGCCTTCTGAGCCATCGAAGTAGAGCATATCCAGGCCGCAGGTATTGTACACGTTGGCGACGGCGTCGGCGAGTTCGTCAGCCAGAGTGCTGTCGGGTTCGGGATAGAAAGCGATGTAGCGCTGTTGGAGGTAATCTGCGGTCGCACCGGCCTCATGGGCGGCGACGGCAGTGCCGAAAGCGCCTCGCTCGCATTGTTTGAACGCATAGGGTTCTTCGTGGGATATGGCCGAATAGCGGATGATTTCTTCGCCGATGCGTATTGCATTGCCATTGCTGGAATACGTCCAGACCAGCTCATGGCCGGGCACGGGCTTTTCCTTCACATAGA
>JAAZKI010000238.1 GCA_012799905.1 Lentisphaerota bacterium
CAGCGGCAGAAACGCTAAAAGCGCGAAAATTATGGCAGCCTAAAGGCTCTACTACGTACGGCACCCACCGTCCACGATGTCCACAACGTCCACAACGTCCACATCCCCTTGCGCCGTAGGCGCTTAACCATGCTTAACCCCAGGCTTTAGCCTGGGGGAGGGCATACCCCAAAAGCGGCGCCTCGTAGAGGCGCTACAGAAGACCGACCGATTACGCTTGATTACGGCTTCCTTTCTTGTAAATCCCCGGACAAAAATTATATTAGTTGACTTTCCTATGTGCACGTCACCAATTCACTTGCGGGAAAACGACTCAGGCGTGCCCTTCACCCCTCTTTTCGGCTCCGCATTCTCCACTATGCCAAGACAAGCTCAACCCTCCAACGGCGTTGTTTCCGCCCTGGTCACGGTCAGTAATACCCGTGGCTTGCATCTGCGTTGCGCAGGCGAACTGGCCAAGCTGGCGACAGCGTTCTCCAGCCGCATTTCCATCCGCAAGGGCAAGCACCAGGTCGACGCCAAAAGCATGTTGGAAATCGTCACCCTCTCGGCCTCGCCCGGCAGCAAACTGACGGTCTCCGCTAATGGCCCTGACGCGCAGCACGCCCTAGATGCCATTGTCTCCTTTTTCAACAACAACCTCGGAGAACCATGACTTGCTAAACAGTCATTCCCAACCTGTGGTTCTTCGAGGCACCGGCGTCTCGGCCGGCCTAGTTGTCGGCAAAGTTGTCCGCTCCCATAAGTCAATGGCGAAGTTGCCTGACTTCCCGATTCAGCCAGCGCAGCTTGAGGCGGAACGGGAGCGTTTGCGCACTGCCCTCAACGAGTCACGCCAACAGCTGGAAAACATGCAGGAACGCCTGGCTGCCGAACTCAGCGAGCAGCATGCTGAGATCATGACGTTCCACCTCATGCTGCTGGATGATCCGACGCTGCTGACCAATATCGACGCCATTCTGCGCACTGATCTGGTCTGCGTTGAGCAGGCGACCATCCGAGCCATTGAACGCTTCAGTCAGGACATAAGCCAGAAAAACAACGCGATGCTGCGGGAACGCGCCGGGGACATCCGTGACGTGGGTGCCAGAATCCTGCGTAATCTCGCCTTCCCCGCTGCCAAGGAGGCCGAAACGGCGCCAATACGCGACGCCGAGCCCCATGTCCTGGTTGCGGAGGACATTCCGCCTTCAGAAGCCGCCCACATGGACCCACGGCTGATCGCCGCCTTCATCACTGCCGGCGGCAGCCGGACGTCGCATACGGCCATCCTGGCCCGCGCCCTCGGCATCCCGGCCATTGTCGCCGCGAACGGCATTGACATCCTTGAGCCTGGCGCCATCGTCGCCCTTGATGGCGCAACCGGCGAGATTCATGTCAATCCTGACCGCGACACCATCGCCGCCTTTCTTCAGGAAACCGACCGGCAGAAAGCGTGGCTGTCCTCCCTGCTGGCAGAGAACCACCAGCCAGCGGAGACGCTGGACGGCTACCAGACCTGCCTGGTCGCCAACGTCGAACTGCCGTCCGAAGCCTTGACCCTACGCGAGCGCTACAATGTCGGCATCGGCTTATTCCGGACTGAATTCCTGTTTCTCAACAGTTGCAAGGTGCTCAATGAGGAAGAGCAGTTTGAGGCCTATAAGACCACGGCGGAGGCCGTCTATCCCATGTCTGTCATCTTCCGCACCCTCGACATCGGCGGCGATAAATTTCTCTCTCTGATTGACATGCAGCATGAGCTCAATCCATTCATGGGCATGCGCGCCATCCGCTTTTCGCTGCATCGTCCCGACCTCTTCCGGGTGCAATTGCGCGCGATGCTGCGAGCCAGCGCCTTTGGCAAGGTCAGGATCATGTTTCCGCTGATTAGCACCTTGGACGAGCTCATCCATGCTCTGGAACACTTAGAGGAAGTCAAGCAGGACTTGCGCCGCCGCTGCATTCCCTTCAATGAAAAGCTCGAAGTCGGCTGCATGATTGAAGTGCCCTCTGCGGCCATCCTGGCGGAAAGGCTGGTCAACCACGTCGATTTTTTCAGCATTGGCACGAATGACCTGGTGCAGTATTCGCTGGCAGTTGATCGCTCCAACCCTGACATTGCCTATCTCTACCAGCCGCCTCATCCAGCTATTCTCCGCCTGATCCGCAATGTCGTGACCGTCGCCTGCGAGCATGGCAAATGGGTCAGCTTGTGCGGAGAAATGGCGGCAGAGCCGCTGTATACGCCGCTGGTGCTTGGCATGGGCATCCACGAACTGAGCATGAGCCCAGTCGCAATTCCGCCGATCCGCCGCCTGATTCGCTCCATCAACATGTATGACGCCGAAAACCTGGTGGCCGAGGCGCTGCATTGCGGCAGTGCCGACGAGGTCGAGGTTCTCTGCCGCAAGCTGATTGCCAAGGCCTGCCCAGAAATGCTCCCACATACCAAGAAGTGAGCAATGTGCGAAAGCTTGTGATGGACATTGCATGCCTTCAGGACTCCGTACGTAGTTCAGCTTCAGCTTGCCGTATGTACCTCGCTTGCAGGAGCATGTAGTTTAAACTTTAGCTTGCCGTATGTACCTCGCTTGCAGGAGCATGTAGTTCAAACTTCAGCTTGCTGTATGTACCTCGCTTGCAGGAGCATGTAGTTCAAACTTTAGTTTGCTGTATGTCCCGCAGGCTTTAGCCTGCTTACATCTCACGTATCTCGCATGTATTTCAATCTTCTGCTTGCCGTATGTACCTC
>JAAZKI010000573.1 GCA_012799905.1 Lentisphaerota bacterium
GAATACAATAGTGCAATCCTGGCAAGCGTCAACCAGAATGGTGCAAAAATTGTTTCTGCACAACGCGATTTATGTTTCAAGCGCGGTTGTATGCGCTTTTGCCCTGGCTTCATTCCAGGCGGCTGTGTTGCCTGGGATCAAAGGCTTCGCGCACGCCTTCACCAACAAATACTCCGAGCAGCATCACTAAGAATAATGTGGCTGAGGGATACAGGATGAGCCACCAGGCCCAGCGCTGACTTTGGGCTTGTTGCAGCAGTTGACCCAGGCTCGGGGTCGGCGGCGGCAGGCCAAAGCCGAGATAGTCAAGCGCTGCCAAGGAGCCAATGGCGCCGACTAGCGAAAACGGGAAAAAGGTGATCAGAGGCACAACGGCGTTGGGCAAAATGTGCCGAAATACAATCTTCCAGCCCGGCAGCCCGAGGCAACGCGCTGATTCCACGAATGGCAGACACCGCAGACGGAGCATTTCCGCCCGCATGTAGTATGATATCCCAATCCAGTTGAACAACGCATAACAGAAAATCATCAGCCAGAAGCCAGGGCCGTAGATTGACCCCATCAGGATGATGATGTACAAAAAGGGCAGGGCGCTCCAAATTTCAATCAGGCGTTGGCAAGTAATGTCAACATAACCGCCAAGATAGCCCTGCACTGACCCGATAATCGTCCCAACCGTCAAGGAACAGACCACGAGAATCAGTCCGAAGCTGAGCGACGTCCGCAGGCCGTAGACGATGCGGGCCAGGACGTCACGGCCAGCGTCGTCCAGCCCAAGCCAATGCCCTGGCGCTGGCCGAAACGGAAAGCGGACGGCTTCGCGGGCGCAGACCAGGCTGTAGGTCCGCGTTCCTTCGGTCACCTCGACTGGTTCGACCGGCCCGGCGAAAGCGGCCTCGGCTTGGCGCCGGATCAAATCTTGCAGGTCAGGTGACAAGGCCTCGAAGGTGTTCCGCCGTCGCGTCGGCGTTGGGTTGTTGTGCGCAAACATCCAGGTTCGGACGGCGTCAGCGCGCCCTTGCTCCCGAATTGTCAGCCGCACTTGCCGCGGTGCACGCGCTCGCGGCTGATATGCTGCCAGGGTGATTTCGCTATCGGCGATGCCCGGCTGTCCGGCGCATTCGACCACAAGGCGTTCGGCCGGCTGATTGGCGAAACGCTGTGCCAACGCTGTCGTCAGGCTTTCCGGCAGGCGCCAGAACGCGTCAAGGCGCTGGCCGGCCCATTCCGGCTCTTGGCCATCGGCGGCGAACAACGCCAGCCCCAGTGCGCGTGTCACCGTCAAGTCGGAGTCGACGCTGAGGCCGCAGACGGCTTGGCGCGGCTCCAGGCGACATTCCACGCGCAGGTGCGGCTCCAGGTCTTCGCGCGGTACTGTCTCGTACGGCCCGCAGCGCAGTATTGGCCAGACCATCCAGGAGCCGGCGGCTTGGAAGTCCGGGTCTTTTTCCAGGCGCCGATAGTCAGGCCGGGTGCCCAGGCCGCTCCCGGTGAAGACGTCGGCAGCGTAATAGCGACAGAACGGAAAATACGTCCTCCCGCGGTGTCGCACCAACAGCGGCACGTCATTGCACCAGAGCTCGGCTGCCAGGCTGATGCCGTACAGCACCGTCAGCACGAGCAGGGAATACCACGCCCGCCGGCTGCTGCGAAATCGAAGCAGTCTTTTTCTGGTGATTGGATTCATGGCTGGAGTCGTAGTGTCAAACCGTGGGCGGGAGGTCAGGGGCGGATTGATGGAAAGCCGTGCAGAGCTTTTCGGCCAAGCTCAATTCATGCGCGGCCAGGCGGCGCAAGAGATCGCGTACTTCATGCAGGTCGACGATTTGGGCGAGTGCGATGTAGAATTCAGCGGCGGCTTCTTGCCGGCGGATGATGTTCTGCATTGGCTCGTGGTCGTCCAAACAGCTGCATGCTTGCAGTTTTTCCAGCATGCCGTGGATTTCTTCGGCGTGCTGCTGGTCATCGGCCGGGGTCATGTCAGCCATGGCAGCGATGTCTTGCCCGTGTTGGCGGTGCGCCGCTGCCAGTTGCCGCAGCAGTTCCTGGCTCGGGCCGGGGGCCATGCTTTGCAGCTGCTGGTCAATGTCGGCGGCCAAGTCGCGTTCGTAGGCTGTGGCGCGGCGGATGATGAGCGACTTCAGCAGCGCCGGCTTGACGCTGCTGGTTTCGGGCTGGACAGGTGCAACGCCGTCAGCTTCGGTCTTGGCCGCAGTTTGGCCATTGCGCCAGGCCATGTTCGTCAGCAGCGCCACGCCGATGATGATGAACAGTATCGCTGATCCGAGATGGAGAAGTTTTTCAGGCAGGAAGCGGGTGAGGAGGCTGCCGCAGAGGACGGCAATCGCGGTCGTGCATACCAAGGCGAGGCTGGCGCCGATGAACACCGCCCAGGCGCCGCCGCCGCGGGACGTGGTGAGGGTCAAGGCCGTCAGCTGCGTCTTGTCGCCCAGCTCGGCCAGAAACACAATTGAAAAGCTCAGCAACAAGGTTTTCCAGTCCATGCCATTCACCGCTTTACTTGTTTTCTTCCACCGGGTTGATTTTGGCCGCGTTTAGTTTGAAATCATAGAAGCGGTTGACGCCTTCACACGCTGTCACGCCGACCAGGAAGTTCTCGGGCAACGTAGGAACCAGGCAGCCAAAGCGCTTGCCGTCACAGGTGACAGACAGTTGCGGCCCCTTGCCGCCGGAGGGGAATTCGACCAAGGCCTCCAAAGTGTATTTGACGCCAGGCTGGAACGGCGTCTTCAGATAGGCCGCCTTGCGCCAGAACGGCTTGCCGTCCCGGATTTCGTGATGCCAGACATTGATTCCCTCGTCATAGAGCACGATTTCCCAATGTTCGCGGTATTCCGGGCGGCCTTGCGCGTCTGCCCCCAGGTCGCCGGCGATGACCAGCAACGGCGCCATCCGATCTTCGAACAGCATTGTCGCCGAGAAGGTCGTTTTGCCTGACACCTTGCGCTTGTAGACCATGCTGGTGTACGTCTCCGCAGCCCGTTTGCCGAGCATTTCCTTGGGCGTTGCGTCTGCCGGATGTTCGTTCATCAGGTGGTCGACCTGCTGCACCCAGCCGCCAAAATAATCCCAACGGGGGCTTTTCACCAGCACCCAGTCGCTCGCCTGCCATTGGCCGCGGCCAAAGCGGCAGGTGAATTCTTCGCCCAAAAGCGGCAGCGCCGCCAGCAGCAACAGCGCCGCCAGCCATCTGAGACTGTTTCTTTTCTGCATGTTTGCATCCTTTTTGTTGGAGGTGGTCGTCGTTAAAACACGATGTCAACTCAATTGATTGTTTAACGGTTTTGGACAGGCGCTGCCGGCTTTAGTGCCGTTCTTGCAGCCATAATTTTAGACAATACAGATTCCACAGCCGGGCGCCGTGGTTCCTGGTGTTGTTGAGATGCTCCTGGACTAGTCGGTTGACGGTCTTAGGGCGCAGCCAACCGTCTCGGTCCCATTCCCGGATGGTGGCTGTCAGGTCTTTCATGAGCGGCGCCAATTCACCGCGCAGCCAGGTGGCCAGTGGGACGCCAAAGCCGCGCTTAGGTTGTTGCAGCAACTCCGCTGGCATCAGGTCAGCGCTGATGGCGCGCAGAAGGCGCTTGCTCTGGCGGCCAGTGACCCGGAAGGAACGCGGCAGGCGCAAGGCAAAATCGGTCACTTCCATGTCCAAGAGCGGCGCTAATGCTTCCACCTCGGCGCCGGTTTTAGCCAAAATATCTTTCCGGCAGACGTCGTCCGGCATGTATGACAGCAAGTCCAACTCATTGACCTTTTCCACCAAATCATCGCAACGGCTCTGCTCCATCTGTGCATGCCAGCGCTCATGGTAGGGAACCACATCAGCGCGTGGAAAGCGGCCTAGCTCAGAAATCATCTCCGGGGAGAAAATTTCCTGGAAACTGGCATAGCAGGCGGCGGTCGGCAGGCGCAGGGCGGCTGCGATGCGCCGAGCGGTCGCCAGGCGACTGCGGGGCGCTGCATTTTTCGGCAGGCAGCGCAGGAGGAGGCCACAGAGGGCATTGCCGAGGCGATGGGGAATCCGGTCATAGTGGGAGCGCAGCGCCATGAATTGATAGCGCCGATAGCCTCCGAACAATTCGTCGCCGCCGATGCCGCTCAGAACCGTCTGGCAGCGCGTGCCAGCCAGGCGCATGGCCAAGGCGGTCGGCAGCAGGGATGAATCTGCAAACGGCTCGCCAGAAGCCCGCAGCAATTCCGGCAGCAGCGACAAATCAGCCGGCCGCGCCAGTCCGATGATGTGTTCGGCCCCGGCCCGCTGAGCCGCCAAGGCGGCCAGGGAGCGTTCGTCATAAACGTAATGCTCAAAGCCAATGGTGAAGGCCAAGGGCTTGCCATCCAGGGATTTTGCTGCCAGGCCAAGCAGTATATTCGAATCAATGCCGCCGGAAAGCAGGACGCCGGCTTTGGGCGCAGCATGCACGCAGCGGCTGACTGACGCCTCCAGCAGGCGTCGGGTTTCAGCTGCAGCTTCGGTAAACGACAGTTTCAACTTGGGCATCTGTTCCGGTCGCCAGTAGGCTTGGCAGCTCGCTTTGCCATTCATCGTCAGAGAAACCTGGTGACCGGCCGGCAGTTTGCTGAGTCCGGCCCAAATTGTGGCGGGCGCTGGAATATAGCCGAGAGCGAGGTAGTCGGCCAAAGCCTGAAAATTGGTCTCATCGGGCAAGCCTGGGCATTGCCGCAGGGTCGGCAGACTGTCGCTGAACCAGCAGCGTCCGTCCTTGCTGATGCCATAAAACAGGAATTTCTGCCCATGCTGGTCACGCGCCAGCAGCAGACTTTTGCGAGCATTGTCCGCGATGGCGAGAATGAACGGCCCGTTCAGGTCTCGGAGCAGGCTTTCGCCGCGCTTCTCATAGAGCACGGCCAACACCTGCTCCAGGCTGCATCCGGCCGGCGCTGCCGACCCGGCCGCCTGGCGCAGACGGTCTTCGTTCAACAGCCGACCGGAAAATTGCACCGCGATCATCCCGTCCGCACTGACGTGCTGCCGCCGTCCGGCCAGGCCATACCAGTCATTGACATGGTATGAACAGCCCTCCCCCAGGGCGGCCAGACCAGGACCATCCACGGGGGGCGCGTCCATAGACGTCCTCATGCACCCCAGAAACGATGACATTTTCCTCTTTTCCTTAAAATTATATGCACAGACTGCGGCGCTGCGGCGCCCAGCCCGTCGTCAACCTCGTCTCAACGTCCAACCAGCGCACGCACTCCCCAGGCAATCCAGGCCGGCGCAGGAAAACGGCTGTGCCGGCGGGCAATTGACAGGGTTTCGCGGCGAGCCAGACGGCGGCTGCGATTCGCTAAGCCGCCTATTTCCATGTTTACCAGGGGGTCTGGCAAGTACGCCATCTGCACCCCGGCTTTCCGGCAACGCCAGATAAAATCATAATCAGCCGAAATCTTATATCGGCAGTCAAACAGCCCGACCTGCGAAAAATAAACTTCTCGGCGGACAAAGCAGCCGGGATGCGGCACCGGCATCATGATTTCCACCAGCCACGGGCATTTCGGATAAAGCGTTTTTTCCACGTCGCCATCTTGGGCGCACACTAAATTCACCGGCGCGACGACTATCCCCAGCTCAGACGAGGCCGCGGCAAAGGCGTCCTTTACTTTAGTCAGCGCTGACGGCTCGTACCAGTCGTCGCTGTTCAGCAACGCTATCATTTCGCCTTGCGCGGCTGCCAGGCCTTGATTCCAGGCAGACGGTATGCCTGCCTCGTTGGGGCGACGCTCCTGCGCCAGCACTCGCAGCGGCACCTCGGCCGCGGTGTATTCCGGCGCCAGCTCTTCCAGCACCCGCAGCGTCCCATCCGTCGAGCCGCCATCCACCACGATATGCTCAATCGGTCGGCTGGACTGCGCCAGCACGGAGCGGGCGCAGCGGGCCAGCGTCCGTTCCGAGTTCCAGCATATCGTGATGACCGTGGTTTTCATGCAGCCCTGACCGCAAGTCAAAAAAAAACACCCCTGGGAAGAACCCGGACAACGCCGCGGCCACCCAGGGAACAAGGCGACGACAAATATCGCTTTACTATAATAAAAACAGGGCGTTTTGCAATGGTGAGCCGGCATCTAGCCTCGCCGTCTCGGCACGTCGGCGGTTACTTGCCGCCGTTGTTGGCGAAGATGACATCGTCCTGGAAGGCTCCGTTGGCATAGATTGTTTTGTCGTCGAGGGTGATTTCCGGGTCATGTATATCGAAATCGCAATGCTCGGGCGCATGGATGATTTCGTCGCGCCGTGTATTGTTGCCGAGCGCCACATGGACGCAGTGCGTCTGGTGCGTGCCGTCAATCAGCCAGCCGTATTGGTCATTTTCTCGGGCGGTCGTCGTCACCAGTCCGATTTCATCTGCCAGGTCGGCATGCGGGGAACTGCCGTACATCCATTTTTCCAGCCTTTCCACCTGTACGGGCGGGCCGCTGTAGGCGGAGACTCGGCCATCCTTGATTTCGATCCGCAGCGGCTCCAGGTACAGTTCCTGCCAGCCGGGGATCGCCGGCCGGATTGGGAAGCCGCGCTGCGCCCACGCGCATTGAGAGGCGCCATCGACTACCACCACGCCATTGAAACAGCCGAATTTCGGGATTACGGCCACCTCAGCATAAAAGGGAATGATGCCCAGCACCGGATACATACCATCCGTGCCGGTCACCATGTCACAGCTGAAGTCCGTGCCGCGGGCTGTGCGTACCCGGAGCCGTCCACCTTGTTGCAGGAGATCATGCAGGCGCCGCGTCCGCTCCCGGAAATGCAGGATTTCATCCGGCCGGATTTCCCATTCTGTCAAGCCCCTTGCCTCCAGGGTGTAGCGGCGTCCGATCCCGGTCAGCGATGCGTCCATTTCGTCACCGTCTCCCAGGAACATGCCGAAATCGGTCAGCATCTGGTCGGTCAGCATGAACGCCGCGTCGCAGGCCAGGATTGCCGCTCGCAGCGGCTTCAGGGCCGGCATCCCGAGGTATTTTCGGCGATATTCCCGGTCGCGTCCGTAGACGTCAATGTCGATCACCAAGGGATGCAGGCCGAGTTCGCGCGCCACATCCGCCAGGGCGAATGCATTGCTGCGGCAGCTCTCGTCCGCAATCAAGACAATATGCTCACCCGGCTGGCAGCAGCCTAAATCGCGCAGGATAAATTCCGCGTTGCGACGGATGCGAGCGCCATGTTCCTGAAAAACCAACATGCCTTCTCCTGAAATTGATTTAAAAATGTCTTTGGTTTGAATCGGCCAGGGGCGCGTAACGAATGGCAGGCTGAAGAAAGGCTCGCTGGGCGTTTTCGCCCCCTCGCAGAATCCAGGCTATTTGCGGATGCTCTCGCCCTTGCACTTATGCGAAGTTAATAGTACTTGTGAACGATTTTGAGGAGCGGCGATTGCGCCATGTCAGCGGGATTTGTTCCTGGCTCGCCCTTGGGAACGGGCTTGCCCAGCTTCTCGAAATGTTTTATCCAATAGGCGTCAATGTCGCCGGTTTGGGGATTTTTGAAAGTCATTGCCAGCGGCTCAAAAATTGGCTTTCCGTGCGAGTCTAAAAACGCAAAACGAACCAGTTCGCTGCAATAAAACTGGTCGTTGGTCTCGCTGTAGGCGTAATCGTATCCTTTTCCTAAGTGCTTTTCAGCATTTTTTATGGCGTTGGCGATAGTGTATTCAAAGTTACTAGTCACTCTCCCTACGTCAATTAGATGCTTGCCGTTCAATACAGCAGTTTCATTGAAAAAGGCTTTTAGCGGCGTTTTTATCACGCCCTCGGGATGGGTGGCCTCCAGCACGTACACCCTGCCGTTTTCAATGCTGACAATGCCGACGTGCGAAAAAGGGATATCCTTGTCTTGCCCGGTTGAGGTTTGAATGGCGGCAACCAGCTCGGAGTTCTCTTTTCCTACTGAAAACAGCAGGTCGCCTGTTTGCAGCGCAAACCGGCTTTGCATGTTGACGCAGGCCTGAATCAACACAACCAGGAGAAGGGAAAACAGAAAACGCAGTTGTGGCATGATGAGTTCCTTTGGGAGAGTCAATGGGGGCAAATACAAAAAATGACAGACGCCCACCGGAATTGAACCGGATCCTCCGTAGCCGTATATACGGACGTACAGTGCAGTAACCGTTCTGCGATAGCGTCTGTCAATAACAATAGGGTACACCGGGAAAACAAAATATCAAGCCGCGATTTCGTTAATGTGCGAAATCTGGCAATGGGTCACCGATTGATGCTCGGAGCTCCGATAAGCTGTGGAGCTAGGGCGCCCCGGGTAAGGCGCTTTAGTGGACAGTGGACAATGGACGCAAGTGGACTTTAGTGGACATCAGTAGACGATGGACTGTGGACAAAAGTGGACATTAGTGGAGAGGGGACGTGGACAGAAGTGGACGTTAGTGGACCTACCGGATGGGTGAACTGCATGCCCCGGCTGGCCGAAAGTGGACGTGGACGAAAATGGACGTTAGTGGACGGTGGAGCTAAATGGGTGACCGACTACGACCGATTACACTCAAGCTGGCTGATATTTTCTTTTTTGACTTGCATTTTTTGAAATTTGCTCTATAAATTATTTTGGTAATGTGCGGAGTCTCGTGATAGAAAGAGAGATTTGGCGCAGTGGTTGTGCTGGTATACGTCTGGTTGCGCCCCTACTGGGCACCAGTTTTGGGGTATGCCTATCCCCAGGCTGAAGCCGGGGTTAAGCATGGTTAAGCGCCTACAGCGCATGCTGATATGACTGTAATCAAGATACATCCTCATCGTTTGATAGCCTATACAAAATACGTGTCGAAAGCTCCATTTGTCCATTACTGTCCACTTCCGTCCATGTCCACTGCCACTACCGTCCATTAAAGTGCTTTACTCTGGTGCCTTAGCGCCGCAGATTGCCGGAGTTCCGAGTATCAATCGGTGACCAAATACTACAAGTGTTTATCACAAAACTTCACATAATAAGCAGGATTTTTTTTTAACCACGAAACCTCTTCGCCTCCAAGGAGCTACCTTTATGTTCAGATGCGTACTGCTTGCTTTGCTTTGTCTTTGCCTGCCATCCCTCCGGGCCGTGAATGATGAACCCGATGAATTGAGCTGGGAGAATTTTTCTCTCAATCCAAGCGTCTTTGCTCATTTCCAGAAATACTGGGCAAAACGCCCCCTGCCAGGCGCATCAATGGACAGCTGCCCAACGACTTTTCCTGCCATCAGCCTTTCCCCTCAAGATTTCAAAGAAAATCTCGGTGATTGGGAGATTCATCAGCAGGAGAAGATGGACTTTTTGCAAGCTCGCTATGGACATAGATATGCAGCAACGCGAGCTAAACTACGCATCAATGAACCCGGAACCTACCGCGTATGGGTAAAATATTATAAGCGCAAAGACTATTTTGCTTCGTTTGCCCTTAGCATCCTGCCGCCTGAATTGCTCAGTTATCAGGATCAGGTTGTCACCTCAACCCAAGGGCAATATTATTCCTATAATTTTGATTGGAAAGAAAACGCCCCGAAACGGCCAGACCCCTTGCCAGTCAATTCCGGGGAACGCAGTGAATTCATTTGGGAAAGCGGCGATTTGGTCGATTTATCCCCCGGTGAATATACCATTGAGCTGTCGACTTTGATTCATGGCGGTCCGTTCACTTTCCGGAAAATTGCTAAAATCGTGTTATGCGCTGACCCGTTGCTGGAAAATCCGGAAAGCATCAGCGAGAATGGGGAATATCCTGCTTGCGACTCCACCAAGCAGGCTTGGAATGCCTGGAATCAACGCCCGGGAAACTTCCCCTGGGAAGCCCTAAGCGAGGCGCAGCAAAATTATTACTTGGAATGGCGTAGACAATTTCTGCAAAAGCTGTGCGAGAATCCGGAGGGAATTGCCGAACAACGCCTAGCAGCTAAAGTCTACTTTGACGAGCAGGTTAATTTGATTGGCACGCCCAAAGAAGTCGCTGATGAAAAAAAAGTCATGGCTAGCCTGCTTGAAGCGCCGCACCATGCTTTTGCAGAATTTATCGAGGCGGAGGATATGCAGATTTCCCAAGGCTGGGAAATCAAAGATAGAAGCAATGCTTCCGGAAAAATATTAGAGGCAGGATATGAAGACGGATTAGCCGAAGCAAACACCAGTCTGGAACTGCCGAAAGCCGGCACCTATTATGTCTGGGTCAGATATCATCTTTTCCACAAATATTTCAATATTTTCGACCTCAGCTTTTCTGACAGCGAAGGCAATATCTTAGCCAAACTGAATTACGGGCAACCGGAAGACCGTCTGTCCAGGCGAAACAACCATTTTACCTGGGAATGTCTTTCGGCAGAATTGCCGGCAGGAAAATTGCAGCTGCTTCTGCGTAAAAATGTCGGCAAAGAGCCATATACATTTCGCCGAGTGGACAAAATTTTTATCACTGACGCCTCGACTCAGCATCCTGACACCTTCTGGGCGCCTCTTTCCGACAAGCCGCTCACGCTCTGGCAGAGTTGTGACCCCTGGACTGGTTTTGTGAGAAACAGTGCTCCGCAAGCCGCTGACATTATTGAGCCTTCTTCAGTTTCGTTGGTCATTCCGGAGGGGGATGCAGCCAGCCTGCTGTTCCACCTGCGCAATGACAGCAAGGAAACCATTTCATTGACTCCACGGGTTTCCGGAACCGACTCGGTGCAAATCCGCTTGGTTGCCTATCTGAACACTGCATTGTACAAATGGACACCAGCAGTTCTGCTGGAACGCCAGCGGATTTTCCTGCCGCCTCATCAAAACACCTCGTTATGGATAACCATTTCCACGCGGGACACGCTTGCGCAGGGCAAACATTCCGCCAAGATTGAGCTTGGCGAACGCAGCCTCGATTTCACAATACAGGTAGTTCCAGCCACCCACAAACGCCCAGTTCCTTTAGTAGGCGGCTGGTGCAAGCCCCTGCAACGCAGCTCCTGCTGGGAATTATTCAAAAATATCGGAGTGAATCTGATTTTCAGGACGGTTGTCCCGCCGGAGGAAATGCAGCAATATGGCATCAAGCATTTTGCTCTCTTTGTGCCGCAACAGGAAGAAGATATGGCTAAGCAGGTTGCCTTGCTGAAAAACTTGGGCCTGCAAACTAAAGACTGGAGCTATATCATGCTGGATGAACCTACTGAACGCACTGTAGATAAATGGCTAAGCCTGGCGCAAATGCTGCGCAAGGTCGCCCCGGAAGTGCAAATCTGGTGCAATCCCGGAGAAATTCAAACCGGCACGGCAGACGTGGTGCGCCAAATGCGCGAATATATCGACATCTTCTGCCCGTACATCAACCATTTCTACGCTGGGGTTTCCAAAGACCAGGAATATCGCGAAAAGGAATTGCCGGAAATTGGCAAAGGCAAGTTGCTTTATACGACTCCCTGCTTTGGCGAAAAAGCGCCCAATTCACCCAAGGAAATCTTGTTCGTTGGGGAAAGCGCTGCCGAATATTCTCGGGATGGCTGGTCGCTTTTCTCGTTGTTCTGCAGCTATACCTACAGCAATTCAATTTGGGATGAAATGCATCCCTACAACGTTTGCCAGGCGATCAGCTATTACCCAGGGGCATACGGCCGGACTCTAAGCACCAGGAACATGGAGGCAGTCCGCGAAGCCATTCAAAGATATCGGCAATGAGATTTTTTAACCAGTAGAAATAGCTTCGAGGGTGCTGCCTGCCCTCCGTTCCAGGGCTTCAAATCATTATTCGCCCTCACCCAGGGCGTTCCCCTGGGTTGCCTGTCATGCTCAGTTGGGGCTTGCCGCATGTAATATAGGCTGGCAAGCCTCGCTTTTTTTCTCTTTTCTTGGCGTTCATGGCGTCTTGGCAATCGCTCCGCCATTGATAACGTCCTGTCCACTCAAGCGCCTTGCCCGGGGCGCCTGGCGCCGCAGTTAGCCGGAACTCCGAGTATCAATCGGTCACCGATTACCGTTGCCCTTTCCGCCGCCCTCGCGAAATCCGACTATGCCTTTCAGACGGACTTAGCCCAGGTTTTTTTGTCCGGCTTGACCTGGCCTTTGTCGCTTACAGCCTTGCATTATCGTGCTCTGCTAATATTTTAAATAGTTGTAGGTTTATCAACCAAAGGAGCATCTCACATGTCCATGTTTTATCGTTATGAGCAGCTTAGCGAGCTGCTATCCGTCAAAGCGCCCTTGTTGATGCTTGACCAGCTCACGGTCGATTGGGACGCCATGACCGCTGAAGGCGTCAAAATGGTCTCTTTTAATGAGAGCGTCTTTGTGGGTCATTTTCCTGACTTTCCGGTTATGCCGGGCATGCTCCAGGTCGCTGCCATGGCTCAGGCCTGCCGGGTTCTCTTCCAGAAATGTTCGCCCGGCGATGGCATTCCCACCGTCAAGAGTCTGCGGCGAGTCAAATTCCGCACGCCGGTCACTCCCGGCATGGCCCTGCGCCTTCATTGCGCCGTGCATCAGAAGAATGATGACGGCTCCGTCGAATTCGAAATCAAGAACCGGGTTGACAACGACAACCTGGCCTCCAGCGGCTTTGTCACCCTCATTCGGCGGGACGCGGCCTGGTTCAATCCGCCGCCTAATCTCAATCCCTGCCCGTGTTTAGCCGAACCGCCAGCCAGCGTCTTCAATCCGCTTGATATCTTGCGCTACATCCCCCACCGCCAACCGTTCATGCTCATTGACAAAGCATACGGCCTGGAGGATATGAACAGCGCGGTCGGCTATAAGAATATCACCGGCAATGACCCGCTTATCCAGGCCGCCAGGCCGACCCTGTATCCACCCTACCTGCAAATCGAGAGCGGCGCACAACTGGGCTGCGCGACCATGCTCTCGCAACCGCAGTTCCATGGCCTTCTCGGCTTTTTCATGTCGGTTGACGAAGCTGAATTCTTCCGGCCGGTTCTGCCTGGCGAGCAGCTCGCCATCAAGGCTGTCTGCGAACCGAAAGGCTCCTTCGGCATCGCTGCCGGGCATTTCATGGTCGGTGACGTCACCGTTGCCCAGACTACGATCAAATTCGCCCTCGTTAATGCCGCTGACGCCAAAAAATAAGCTGAAGGCCGTCGCCTCTCACCCTATTCATATTCTGTCCCAATTTGGAAAGAACATGCTATGATCGACATTAGAATCCTGCGGGAAAACCCCGAACTAGTCAAAGAAAATGCCGCCCGGCGCGGCTGCGACGTCAATATCGATGAATTGCGCGCCCTTGATCAACAGTACTTGGCTACGATGAAGGAAGTCGAAAACCTCCGCGCTGAACGCAATCGTTTAAGTAAAGAATGTAAGACAAATCCGGCCGCCCGGGAAACCGTCAGAGAACTCAAAGTGACCCTGACAGAACTGGAAAAACAGCTGGATGAGCAGAAAAAGCAGGTTGACGAGAAGCTCGCTTGGCTGCCCAACTTCCTGTCCGAAGACGTCCCAGATGGCAAGGACGATGCGGACAATCTGGAAATCAAGCAGGTCGGCGGCAAGCCCAGCTTTGACTTTGCCGCGCGGGATCACCAGGCCTTGGGCGACTTGCTCGGCATCATTGACACCGCCCGCGGCGCCAAAGTCGCCCAGTCGGGATTCTACTATTGGGTAGGCAAGGGCGCCCAGCTGGCCCAGGCAATGTTTTTCTGGGCTCAACAAGAGCTGGTTAAGAGGGGATTCACGCTGTTCATGTCCCCCTGTGCAGCCAAGTCCGAGACCCTGTTCGGCACCGGCTATCTGCCCTTTTTCGAGGATCAGTCGTACAATCTGACCGGTGAAGACCTCGCCCTTATCGGCACCTCGGAGCAGACCCTCGTGGGCTATCATGCCGAAGAAATTCTGGAAGGCGCCTCCCTGCCGCTTTGCTATACGGCCTACACGCCTTGCTTCCGCACTGAGGCCGGCAGCTATGGCAAAGAGTCACGCGGCATCTTCCGGGTGCATCAGTTCCATAAAGTCGAGCAGATTATCTTCTGCAAGCCAGAGGATTCGCCCCGGTGCCACGAAATCTGCCTCGACAACGAAGAATACCTGCTCCAGCAGCTCGGCATCCCCTACCGAGTCGTTAATGTCTGCGTCGGCGATATGGGCGCGCCCGGCTATAAGAAATATGACATCGAAGCCTGGTATCCGGGCTTTGGCGCTTACCGTGAAGTGACCTCAAACACCAACTTGACCGACTTCCAGTCGCGGCGGCTGAATATCAGATTTAAGGACACTGACGGCAATCGCGGCTTTGTTCACACTATCTCGGCAACCGGCGTGACCGACCGCGTCGTCTGCGCCATCATGGAAAACTTCCAGCAGGCGGATGGCAGCGTGGTCGTCCCGGAAGTCCTCCGGCCCCTGACCGGTTTTGACGTCATCACCCCGTAATCGCAGTCGACAACGCCGCCCTGGGAGGGAGGAGCACACAGCTCCAATCTGCCCAGGGCGCATCGCCTCGTGTTTCTGCCGTCGCCCCGACTGCCAACGTCACGCGCCATGCCAGCGAAAATCACGATGTCGAACCAGCAGCGCTATAGCTGCATCATGTGCGGACGCTGCTGCCGACGTTTTCACGTCCTCCTGCGCCCGGCGGAAATCGACCGCCTCAAAGCGCTTGACTGGGGTGACGAACCCGACGTTCCGACTGACTTCGTCGTCACCATTCATGGCTTTCCGTATTTTCGACGCCAGCCAGACGGCGGCTGCGTATTCCTCGGCCAGGACGGCGCTTGCCGGATGCATCGCCGATTCGGTTTTGACCAAAAAGCCCTGACCTGCCGCGGCTATCCTTTCAATATCGTCTCCACTTTCCCCGGGGAAGTGTCGGTTCTCGCTCGCATGGACTGCCCGGCTGTCCTGCAAAACCACGGCACGCCGATACGCGAGCAGCGCCGCGACATCGAAAAACTCGTCCAAGAACTTCGTTTTGGCGACGGCTTTTCCCCGGCGCAACTCAATGGCCTGCTGCGGCCGACCGTGGAGATGATCATCAACGCGGCCCGCCAGCTGCTGCAAGACGTCTCCCTCACCATCACTGATTGCGTCAGCTGCCTGCGCGCCTTAGCGGAACGCACCAAAAAACTCGGCCACACCTTTCTTAATGATGGCAATACCATGCAGGAAGTCATGCCGAGCCTGTTGCACTCCATCCGCTCTGTTCTCGACGACCGCTCCTGTCTTGACCTTAATGCCACTGAACGCGCCTACTTCCGGCAATGGCTCTGCCTGTACTGGCGCCGGGACGAGGAAGTCCTCGACCGCTCCATAAAAACACGCCTAGCCCGCGCCGCCCATACTGCCGCCGCCATCGCTGGCTTCGGCAATGCGCGACATTTTGGCCAGGAACATCCAGACCTGCCACTGCGACGAGTGCAGATGTTCAACCCGCCGCAAAATGTCCTTGACGACGATAGTATCTGGGAGCCATACCGGAGATTCCTTGATGTACGCCTCGAATGCTGCCAATTCTTCGGCCCGGCCTACTATGATGTCAGTTTCTTCACTGGCCTGGAAGCCCTCTGCCTGACTTATCCCATCACTCTCGCAGCTGCCCGCTGCCATGCCGCCGCCAACAACCGGACGACGCTGGCCCAGGATGACGTCAATTACGCCGTCGCCATGCTCGACCACTGCCATGGACGCTCACCAGCCCTGCAATTCAAAGCCTGCCGCCAAACCGAGCAGATGTTCATCCATGCCGACCGCTTCCACCGGCTGTTGTTCGCACTGGCTAAGCCCTGGAAACGAAAGACTTAGAGGGCAGCAGAAAAGGTGTCCGGCGTAGGCAGCATAGGCGGGTTCCGCGTCCCGCGCTCCGCTGTCCACTAAAGTCCACTTCCGTCCGCGTCCATTCTCCATTAGTGTCCATTTCTGTCCACAGTCCATCGTCTACAAATGTCCACCAAAGTCCACTTCCGTCCATTGTCCACTGTCCACTAAAGTCCGTTGGCCCCGCTACTGTCCACTAAAGTCCACTTCCGTCCATTGCCCACTGCCCACTGCTTGAAAATTCCTGACAATTTCTGACTCTTTCCTCCTTTCCGCCTTGACAATAATGAATTTGAACCTATATTCAGGCTTTGAATTGTAATTCATCGGATTTGTTGCTCTCACCTCAATGACAGCCCGCCGCACCAGGAGCGAGAACTTCCATGACCGCAGGCAATTATGTCGGTCAATGTCCTCAAAATGCCCACTGCTTGCTCCTGGAATTTCTGATTTTTGCATTATTGCCTTGACAATGCTATATTTGAATCTATATTCATGTTTTGAATTATAATTCAGTACGTCTATGTGTTTTTTCGAGGGTTGGTCATGAAAGAAGCGCCGGAAGATTTGAATGACGGTCTGTCGCGCAAGGAGCGCGAGCGCAGCCGGCATCGTCAGGACATCCTGGCCGCCGGTGAGAAAATCTTTGCCCAGAAGGGCTATTTCAACGCCACCATTGAAGAGATTGCCCGCGAGGCCGAGTTTTCGGTCGGCACCATCTACAATTTTTTCAGCAACAAGGAGACGCTTTACCAGGAGATCATTCGTTCTATCATTGAAACCTGCTATGAGGATTTTCAGCGTGAGATTGTTCCTGAGCCGGACCCGGTTTTGGCGGTTCGTCTGTTGAACCGTCTGCGTATTCGGCAATTTGAGCGTCACCAGGGTTTGATTCATGTTGTTTTGGAGAACATGCCGAGCGGGCGTTTCAACCCGGAGCTGATGCTATCTCCAGAATATCAGCAATACTATGAAAGCTATTTCGAGAACCTTTGCGCCATTTGCGCACGCGGCCGTGATCAGGGCATTTTCAGCAACGAGGAGCCGTTACTCCTGGCTCTGACCCTGGAAGGGCTGCTCAATACCTTCGCCGCTTACTGGTTAAAAAAGCGAGCCGGCGGCGCCATCACCCCCGAGCACATCGCAATCCTGGATCGAGTTACGCTTCGCGCCCTGGGCTGCGAAGTCCGCCATCCATAACCCGCCTATTTATTATTCATTATGTTTAACGCACATACTGCCATGTCTAAGAAAAAAGGAACATCCATGTCACGACGAGACGGATTTCTGCAATGGCCACTTCTGTTTTGCCTGCCTCTTCTCACCTTAATTACGCTGACCTGCGGCTGCCGCAAGCAAGCCGAGGAAGGCCCACCGCCCGGGCCGCCGGAAGTGGCCTACCTGGAAGTCAAGACCGAGGCCGTCGTCCTGAAAAAGGAGCTTCCGGGCCGAACTTCCCCCTACCTGGTGGCGGAAATTCGCCCTCAGGCCAGCGGTATTATCCGGAAGCGCCTGTTTACGGAAGGCAGCGACGTGAAGGCTGGCGATGTCCTGTATGAAATTGACGCGGAGAGCTATATCGCCGCCCACGATAACGCCGAGGCCGCTGTTCTGGCCGCCAAGGCCGACCAGGCCACGGCCGTCGCTGCCAATAAGCAGGCCGAAGCCGCCCTGGTCGCTGCCGAAGCTGCCCGGAATCGCGCTGAAGCCAATGCCGAACCTCTGCGCCTGCGCGCCCAGCGCTACTACGAACTGCTCGCCAGCAAGGCGGTCAGCCAGCAGGATTTCGACGATGTGGCCTCAGCCCTTAAGCAGGCGGAAGCCGGCATTGAAAGCGCCGATGCCGCCGTGGTCAGCGCCAAGGCCGATATCCGGCGCGCCGAGGCCGCTATCCTGGCTGCGGAAGCCGCGGTGGCCTATGCTGAGGCCGGCTTGAAGACCGCTGTCATCAACTTGTCCTACACCAAGATTACGGCGCCTATCTCCGGCCGCATTGGCCGTTCTGCCGTTACTACCGGCGCCCTGGTCACCGCCCATCAGCCCGTGCCCCTGGCCACCATCCAACAACTTGATCCGATTTATGTTGACGTGCCCCAGGCCACCGCCGAATTGCTGCAGCTGCATCGTAGGCTGAGAGACGGCCGCCTGACCCGCAACGGCAGCACGACCAACACAGCGACCTTGCTCCTGGAAGACGACACCGTCTACTCCGAGCCGGGCACCGTGAAGTTCCGTGACGTTACCGTCGATCCGACCACCGGCTCCTTCTTCCTCCGCTTGGTCTTCCCGAATCCGCAGTCAATTCTGCTGCCCGGGATGTTCGTCCGAGGCGTCATTGACGAAGGCGTCAACGAACAGGCTATCCTCGTGCCCCAGCAGGCTGTCAACCGCGGCAGCAGCGGCGAAACCACTGTCCTCCTGGTCGCTGCTGACAACACGGTGCGTAGCCAATCGATCCGCGTTGACCGAGCTGTAGGCAACCGTTGGATGGTCAGTGATGGCCTGAAACCGGGCGACCGCGTCATCGTCGAGGGGCGGCAACGTATCCGCCCTGGCAGCGCTGTCTCCCCAGTGCCATTCGTCGACCCATCAGCAGCCCAACATTAAGCGGAGGCAAGCCATGCTATCTAAATTCTTTCTCAAACGGCCGGTTTTCGCCTGGGTCATTGCTATCTTCATTATGCTCCTGGGCTGCCTCGCCATCTATAACCTGCCGGTGGCGCAGTATCCTAACCTGGCGCCGCCCTCCATCTCCATCTCTGCTTTCTACCCCGGCGCATCCGCTGAAACCGTTGAAAACAGCGTTACCCAGGTGATCGAACAAAATATGACCGGCCTCGACGGTCTGCTCTATATGTCGTCAACGAGTGACTCGGCCGGCCAGGCGCGCCTGGAGCTGACCTTTGCGCCCGGCGTCGACGTGGACGTGGCCTGGACTAAGGTGCAGAATAGACTGCAACCAGCCATGGCCAGCCTGCCGGATGTCGTGCAGCGCGGCGGCGTACTCGTTAATAAGTCTACCCGAAATTTCCTGATCGTAGTAGGATTGATCTGCGAGGATGGCACGATGTCTGATGTTGACCTCGGCGACTACGTCACCTCAAACGTCGAAGACGTCCTCGCCCGCGTCCCCGGCGTCGGCGAAGTGGAGCGCTTTGCCAAGGAATACGCTATGCGCGTGTGGCTTGATATTGACCGCCTCAATGACTTCAATCTGACCGTGACGGACGTCGTCGCCGCACTCCGAAGCTATAACGTGGAAGTGTCGGCCGGACAATTCGGAGCCGCGCCAGCCGTGGAAGGCCAGCGCCTCAATGCTTCCATCATTATCCAGAACTTGTTGCAGACACCAGAGGAATTCGGCGCTATCCCAATCCGTACTAACGCCAGCGGCGCCGTCGTCCGGCTCCGCGACATCAGTCGAATCGAACTGGGCACGGACATTTACGATATCCAAGTGAGCTATAACGGCCAACCGTCCGCCCTGTTGACAATTCGCCAGACGCCGGGAGCCAATGCGCTCACCACCGCCAACGCCATCAAGGCCAAGATGGAAGAGCTGAGCAGGCATTTCCCGGCTGATATAAAAATCGTCTATCCTTTTGATACTACGCCCTTTGTCAAGGTCGCAATCGGGGAGGCGTTCAACTCCTTGTTGCAGGCCTATGTCCTGGTCTTCCTGGTCATGCTTTTGTTTATGGGCAATATCCGCGCTACCTTGATTCCGACGATTGCAGTGCCGGTCGTCTTGCTGGGTACGTGCGCCGCCTTGGGTATTTTCGGGTTTTCCATCAATATGCTCACCATGTTCGCCATGGTCATCGCCATTGGACTGCTTGTTGACGACACCATTGTCGTGGTTGAAAACGTCGAGCGATTGATTAGTGAGGAGGGACTCTCGCCCTATGATGCCACGGTCAAGTCCATGGACCAGGTGACCAGCGCCCTGATCGGCTTTGCCCTCGTCCTGTCCGCCTTGTTCGGCCCAATGGCTTTCTTCAGCGGCTCGACCGGCATCATCTATCGGCAATTCTCCGTCACCGTGGTGACCTCCATGGTCTTGTCGGTTACGGTGGCGCTGATTCTCACCCCGGTTCTCTGCGCCTCTATTCTCAAGCCGGCCGGAAAAGATGACAAAGTCGCGCGCGGGCCGCTAAAATTCTTGCAGCAGTTCCTGATTTGGTTTGACCGCGGCTTTCTCCGCCTCCGCCAAGCCGTCGTCGCTATTGTCGGCTATGGGCTGGCGCGCATCGTCCGCTTTGTGATGGTCTATATTCTCATCGTCGGCGTATTAGTGTTTCTGGTCAAGCGGATTTCCACCAGCTATCTTCCTGACGAGGATCAAGGCGTGCTGCTCACCCAGGTGATGCTGCCGACCGGCGCGACCCTTGAGCAGACCCAGAAAGTCGTGGATGACATCCAGAAATATTATCTGGAACACGAGGCCGATGCAGTCGAATCCTGCGCTACCATCGCAGGCGCCGGCTTCTCTGGCCAGGCTCAGAACAACGGCATGGTCTTCATCAAACTCAAGGACTGGGACCTGCGTCGACGGCCGGAACTTCACGCTCAGGCCATTGCTGACCGCTCCACCGCCTATTTTGCCGGCTGGCGCAATGCTATCGTGTACACGTTCCCGCCCCCTGCCATCGCTGAAATCGGCACGGCGCAGGGCTTTGACTTTATGCTTGTCGACCGTGGCGGCGCTGGCCACGAAGCGCTGATGAATGCCCGCAATCAGCTCATTGGCATGGCCATGCAGGACGAGCGCGTGGCCAGCATTAGGCCGAATGGCATGGAAGACGTGCCGCAGTACCGCGTTGACGTGGACTGGGAAAAGGTCGGCGCCCAGAAGCTGTCGATCGCCCAGGTGCACAATACGCTCTCTACGGCTTTCGGCAGCGCCTATGTCAATGACTTTATCATGAACGGTCGCAACAAGCGTGTATATGTCCAGGCAGATGCGCCCTTCCGGATGCTTCCGGAGGACTTGGACAGGCTCCGCGTCCGCAACCAAGAAGGAAAAATGGTGCCTTACAGCTCTTTTGCCAGCGGCCGCTGGTCAAGCGGTTCGCCGCGGCTGGAGCGTTTCAACGGCGTCCCTTGCGTCAACCTGTGGGGGCAATCCGCCCCGGGCTACAGTTCCGGCGACGCCATGCAGGCGATGGAAGAGCTGACCGCCAAACTGCCGAAAGGCTTTGACTATGAATGGACTGGCTTGTCCTACCAGGAACGCCAGGGAACGGAGCAAACCGGTTTGCTCTATGTCTTCTCCGTTATCATCGTCTTCCTTTTCCTGGCAGCTCTGTACAACACATGGAGCATCCCGATTGCGGTGGTGCTCATCCTCCCGCTCGGCGTCATCGGCGGCTTTATCAGCACCATGCTGCGTGGTCTGCCCAGCGACGTCTATTTCCAGATCGGCATGCTCAATACGCTTGGCTTGACCACCAAGAACGCTATTCTGATTGTGCAGTTCGCCATGAGCATCGCTGCCGAAGGCGTGAGTACGACTAAGGCCGCAATGGAAGCAGTGCGCCTGCGCCTGCGTTCCATCCTGATGACGTCAATGACCACCGGTCTGTCGGTTCTGCCGCTGGCCATGAGCACCGGCGCCGGCGCCGGCGCCATGAACGCCATCGGCACCGTCGTCCTCGGCGGTATGGTCAGCGGTACGCTGCTGTCAGTGCTCTTCTCGCCGCTCTTCTACGTGCTTATCGAAAAAATCTTTGGCCGCCGCCGCAAGAAAGCCGCTGCCTGAACTCAATCTTTATAATTAAGGCATAGACAACATGAAAAACCCCTGGTTTTTGACTTTCACGGCCAGCATGGCCTTGCTCCTCAGCGGCTGCCTGAACCTGGCGCCCGATTACCAACGGCCAGATGCGCCGCTGCCAGCCGCAGACTGGCCGACAACTAGCGTAGCCGTACAGGCCGAAGCGCCAACGCCGCCGGAAATCTCCTGGCAGGCGTTCTACGCTGACCAACAGCTGCGCGACCTGATTACCATCGCCCTGGAAAACAACCGCGATCTGCGCCTGGCAGTCAAGAATCTCGACCTGTCAGCCGCCCTCTATGGCATCGAACGCGACGCCCTCTATCCGTCCCTGTATGCGACCGGCAGCGCCGCTTTCCAAAAGCAATCCCAGCACCTGATTGCACCTGGTCAGCCACGGCGCATTGAGGCCTATGACGTCAACCTCGGCGTCCTGAGCTGGGAGCCGGACTTCTTTGGACGTATCCGCAATCTCTCCGACGAAGCCCTGGAAAATTTCTTGGCTGCTTCCGAAAATTACCGCGGGGCGCAGATTCTGCTGGTGTCTTCAGTTGCCAATGCCTATCTCAGCCTGGTCGCTGACCGCGAGTCGCTGGCCTTGGCCGAGGCGACCTTGAAAAATCAGCGGGACGCGTACAATCTGATCAAGAAGCAATATGACGAAGGCCTGGCCACGGAATTGACCTTGCGCCAAGCCCAGATCACGGTGGAGACTGCCCGCGGTGATATCGCTCGACTCCGCCAACAGGTCGCGCGGGACAAAAACGCCTTGACTCTCCTTCTCGGCACGGGCTTGCCAGACGTGCCACTGCCCAACAGCCTCAAGGAGGTCGAGGCATTGACGGACATTTCCCCCGGGCTGCCCTCCGAGCTCCTGTTGCAGCGACCTGACATCATGGCTGCTGAGCACAAGCTCAAGGCTGCCAATGCCTTTATCGGCGTGGCACGTTCCGCCTTTTTCCCCAGCATTTCCCTGACCGCTGTGTTTGGCTCGGCCAGCACCCAGTTGTCAGGGCTGTTCGAAAGCGGCTCCAGCACTTGGAGTTTCGTTCCCCAGGTCGCCTTGCCGATTTTTGACGCCCGGACTTGGTCAGGCTACCGCGTCAGCAAGGCCAAGCAGGAACTCGTCCTGGCCGAATACGAACGCACCATCCAGCAGGCTTTCCGCGAGGTGAGCGACGCCCTGGCTGTGCGCGACACTATCGGCCAGCAGATTGAAGCGCAGGACGCCCTGGTATTTGCCCTGCAAGAAACCCACCGCCTCGCCAACATTCGTTATGAACAGGGCATTGACAGCTTCCTGAATGTCTTGGACGCGCAGCGAAACTTGTTCAGCGCTCAACAGGGTCAGATTGCCCTGCGATTGGTTCAAGCGACCAACAAGGTTCATTTGTACGCTGTCCTCGGCGGCGGCAGCCTGCCCGGCGATACGCCAAAATCTCCAGAGGCGCGCAGATAATGCACGTTGGTCAAGCTTGAACTATATGCGGTAAGCAACAGATTCATCACAAGATTCCGTACATTAACCAATAATCAGAAAGAAATGGATGATGAAGGCTTTTTTTGCTGCTGCGTTTTTGCTGACAAGCGTTTTTTGGCATTTGCGTGCTGCGGATATCCAGGTGCAGGATTTTCGGGGAAAGTTGACTTGGGGCATTGTCAGTCAGAAGGTCACTCCGGATGTTTACCCCAATCTGGCCGAACAACATTTTGAGTCTGGCCAGATGCTGTTGAAAATTGTGAGGATGATCCCCGGGGCGCCCGAGGTGGAAGATTTGCAGGTCGGCGATGTGATCCTCAGCATCAATGGTCAACGGGCAGATACCTTTGATATCGGTGCGGCGCCCGGCAGCCGGGGAGAACGTCTCGAACCAGGCGATGTGCTTACGCTTAAGGTTTATCAAGTGCGAGGGGAAAACACCGCGATTGTTGAAAAGCAATGCGTCTTGCCAAGATATTTTGAAACCGAAAAAGTGGCGTATCTGGAGCCGGAAGGAGCCGCAGAATTTGCCGACATTCCATCGCTGCATCAGAATTTAGCCAAAGGGCTGATAGCCGAAGCCGGCTGGGAGGAGGATGTCCAGGACTTGTTGCAGCGCCTGGTCAATATCGACCTGTTTCAAGACCGCTATCGCCTGCCGGTTTTCAGTTACCTGGTGCGGAACCCATTCAAGCTGGAAGCGGTCAGCCGGGGCTTTATCCGCAGGGTGCAGGAGGCGGGAACTACACCCGAGAAGCTGCTGTCGTTTTCACAGTATGCACTGTCTTTTGCGCCGGCGCCGGAGCACGCCAGGAAGCTCTCCTTTTCCGACGGCGACTTGGCCGCGCATCTGGATTACATAGAAGCAGTTTTAGCAGAAGCCGCCCGGTGCAATGCCGCAGCCCTGGCAAAACTCTCGCAGGAGGATTTAGACTATATTCAACAGTACCGCGATGAATTGCTGGATAGCTTCATTGCATGGAAAATGCTCAGTTACGAACCCGACACAGAGCGGATTAAGCGCTCTCTGCAAGTTCTCCGCCTGGCCGAACAGATCGACCGGGATGAGTTGTTTCGCCAGGCGCAGATGGCCGCTTTGCTGATTGCCCCCGAATTCCTGGCTTCTTTGCAGCAAGCAGCAGCCGGCAGCGAAGAAAAGGCTGTTGTTGCAAAACGCGAGACACCCTTCGGTAATATCCTGATTGCCGGGAAAACCAATAATATTCACCAGCAGGACTATGCGGTGATTTACGATCTCGGCGGAAACGACCAGTATTTTAACAACCAGGGAGGCGCCATCCCAGGCAAGATTCCGACGGCTGTAGTGGTGGATTTTGACGGCAATGACGCCTGGGAAAGCACAGACACCCTGACTCAGGGCGCCGGCAATCTCGGCGTGGGCATACTCCTCGATCTCCAGGGCGATGACCAATACATCGGAATAAGCAATGTTCAGGGCGCTGCTTTTGCAGGCGTCGGCATGTTGCTGGACTTATCCGGCAATGATACTTATCGGGCTATGCATTTTGCCCAAGGTGTTGCCTTTTTCGGAGCCGGAATTTTGGCTGACAAGCAGGGCGACGACCGCTATGAGGCGCATCAAAACGCGCAGGCAGTCGGCTTTGTCCGGGGTGTCGGCCTGCTTACCGACGGAGCCGGCGATGATTCCTACTACTGCAAAGGCAGCAAACAGACAGGATACCGCACCCGCGGTCATTATGAAGGCTGGGGGCAGGGCATGGGCTTCGGTATTCGCCCTTATGCGTCCGGCGGAGTCGGGATTTTATTTGATCAAAGCGGCCGCGACCGTTTTGAAGCAGGTACGTTCTGCCAGGGCGGCGGATATTATTACGCACTTGGCATTTTTGCAAATGCCGGCACAGAGGATGATCTCTACATTGGCACACGTTATGCACAGGGCTTCGGTGTGCATCAGGCGCTCGGTGCATTTCTCGAATTCGGCGGCAATGACGTCTATCAGACGCGGATGGCAGTGGCGCAAGGGCTGGCCTGGGACGAAGCCATCGGCCTGTTTGTCGATGAACAGGGCGACGATCATTATCATGGCGGAAGCAGTTTCAGTCTCGGGGCGGTTGCGCATAATGCCCTGTGCATGTTCCTCGACCGCCAGGGAAATGACCGCTATGAAGGCGTCCGCCCGGCGGCTGCCGGCGGCAATTCCTATCACGGAGGAACGTCCCTGATCATCTTTATCGATGACGGACAGGGAGAGGATCAATACCTGAGACGGGATAATAACAGCGTCCAAACCGAAAAACAAAACAGCATCTTCATCGACCGATGAAGGTGTTGCGCTTTTAGCGTTTTTGCTGTGGACATGGTGGACATGGTGGACGGCGTGGACAGCACCGATGTAGCCCAAGCTCATCTCGCCCCTCGCCCCTAAACAAAGCCCCTCGCCCCTAAACAACGCCCCTCGCCCCTAAACAAAGCCCCTCGCCCCCAATACTCTTAACTTAACGCTTTGTAACCACACAGACGACTCAACTTCATAAAGCCGACCTTGGCGTCCTTGGCGTCTTGGTGGTTCAATAACGAGGAACCAACCGCCAAGGCGC
>JAAZKI010000094.1 GCA_012799905.1 Lentisphaerota bacterium
AGTCCACTAACGTCCATTGTCCACTGTCCACTCAAGTGCTTTACCCTGGGTGCCTAACGCCGCCGTTTGTCGGAACTCTGAGTATCAATCAATGACCGATTATTACCCGCCGTTCTCACTTTTTCATCGCATCCGGCTTGAGTAATCGCATTTTTCATTTATAGTTTTTACTTTAATTTTAAAAATATATGCCTGCGGGTGCTCAATGCCCCGCCGAACATCCCCCGCAAGCCGTTTTCCCAGGAGTGACACGAATCATGGCGCAAGTCAAACTTGAGCACGTTGGCAAAATCTATCCCGGCAATGTCCGTGCCGTCAAAGACTTCAATTTAACGATCGAAGACGGTGAATTCATGGTCATGGTCGGCCCGTCCGGATGCGGCAAGTCCACCACCCTGCGCATGGTTGCCGGCCTGGAGGAAATTTCTGAGGGCACCATCACCATCGGCGACCGGGTCGTCAACAATGTGCTCCCAAAAGACCGCGACATCGCGATGGTCTTCCAGAACTATGCCTTGTATCCGGATAAAACCGTTTACGAAAACATGGCCTTCTGCCTCAAGATGCGCAAATTCCAAGACCCCAATGCCGCCCCGGGCTCGAACGGCCTCTTCTCCTGGTGGAAACTGCGCAAAATGAAAAAGGCCGAAATCAACCGCCGCGTCATGGAAGCGGCCGAAATTCTCGGCATTGAGGAATTGCTTGAACGCCGGCCCAAGGCGCTCTCAGGCGGCCAGCGCCAGCGCGTCGCCGTCGGCCGCTGCATTGTCCGCAATCCAAAAGTCTTCCTGTTTGACGAGCCGCTGTCCAACCTGGACGCCAAAATGCGCGTTCAGATGCGGACGGAGATCAGCCGTCTCCACAATCGCCTGCAAACCACGATGATTTACGTCACCCATGACCAGACCGAGGCCATGACCATGGGCGACCGCATTGTCGTGATGAAAGACGGCCTCATCCAGCAGGTGGCCACGCCAGCCAACCTCTATGACTACCCCGACAATATCTTCGTCGCCGGCTTCATCGGCACCCCGCCAATGAATTTCTTTGACGCCATCGTCGAAAGCAAGGACGGCCAGCTTTTCATCACGGAAGACAGCTTCTCCCTGGTGACCCCGCCGGAATGGAAACCAAAAATCGAACGCTACATCGGCAAGAAGGTCGTATTTGGAGTCCGCCCCGAGCATATTGGTTCGCCGACCGCCGAGGCCGTCGACAATGCGCCTAAGATCACTGCCACGGTGGAAGTGATTGAGCCGATGGGTTCTGAAACCTACCTGTATATGAAGGCCGGCGCCAACGGCTTCATCGCCCGCGTCGATCCGCACCGCACCTGCAATGTCGGCGACAGCATCGACCTTGCGGTGATGATGCGAGGCGCCCACTTGTTTGACGTCGACACCACCGAACGCATCACCTGACGACGCAGCCGCCTATTCCCCTTGTGACGCGATATGACAAAGGCCGCTCCCGTTTTCTCCGGGGCGGCCTTTGTTTGTCATATCGGGTCACAGTCTTCTGGTCGACGCCATCGGTTCAAGGCTCACCCAAGGCGTTCTGCAAATAAGCGATGACCCGGGTCGCTGTATTCTTGCCGATGCCCGGCACGGCCTCTGCCAGTTGTTCAGGGGTCATGCGGGCAATCTCCCGCACGGAGCCGCAGGCGCTCAGCATCTGCTGGCGCCGCTTAACGCCAATCCCCGGAATGTCACTCAAAATCGAATCCGTGATCCGGCGATTACGCAAAGCGCGGTGATACGCATTGGCGAAACGGTGCGCCTCGTCGCGGATCGCCTGCAATAACTTCAAGCCGGCATGATCACGCGGCAGCTCCAGAGGCTCAGCCTCATTCGGCCGAATCACCAGTTCCTGTTTTTCGGCCAATCCAAACAGGGGAACCGAGGGCAGCCCCAGGTCGGTAAACACCTCAACCGCCACTGCCAACTGGCTTTCACCGCCGTCGACCAGCACCAAATCCGGAAAAGCCCCGCCCTCGCGCTGCAATCGGCCGTAGCGGCGCTGCAGCACCTCACGCATGAAGGCGGTGTCGTCAGCCGCTTCCTCCGAACGGATTCGGTAGCGCCGGTACTCCGACGTCGCCGGCCGGCCATTACGGAAACGCACCATGCTCCCCACCGCCAGTGACCCGGAAATGTTCGACATGTCAAAACACTCCATCAACAGCGGCGGCGATGGCAAGCCCAGGGCTTCCTGCAACGCTGCGACGCCCTCTGGATTGCTTGACGCATTGCGCCGCGCAATCGTCTGATTGATAAAACGGCGGGTCGGTTCGGCCATGGCCTTCAGGCAGCTGATCAAATCGCGGGTGCGGGCAGCGCCCTCAAAGTCCATGGCTGCGGCTTCACTCTGCATTTTCTCGGTCAATTCCTCCAGCAGAGGCCTGGACTCGCCTCGCAGAACCGCGAGCGCCTCATCCAGGCGCTCGCCATATTCCTCTGGCGTGACCGCTCCGAGGCAGGGGCATAGGCACCCGCGGATGACCTCCTCCAGGCAGTGCCGATGCGTCTCAGGATTCGGCGTCAGGACCTTGCAGGTGCGCAAACGATAGCGCACTGACAAGAATTGCACGGCCTCGCGCAGCGCCGTCGCTTGCGGATAAGGCCCGAAGTACAGCCGGTTGTCATCTCGCCGAATCCGAACCAGGCGCAAGCGCGGAAAGGGCTCGGCCGGATCGACGCAAACCAACAAAAAACGCTTGTCATCACGCAGTTCGACGTTGTAACGCGGCTTGTATTGTTTGATAAACTGCGCCTCCAACAACAGCGCCTCAGACTCCGTCGCCACCGGAAAAATCTCGTAAGACGCGATGCTGTGAATGAGGGCGCGGCGGTGCGGGTCGCTGCGCAACGCTCCTGAAGGCCGAAAATACGAACTCATCCGCGAACGCAAATTGCGCGCCTTGCCGACATAGATGACTTCGCCGGCAGAATTCCGGTAGACATAGACCCCGGGAGACCGCGGCACGTCCTGAGAATAAAAAACAGGTTGGGAAGACGAATCCGCCATAATGACATCTTACTGCGGCAGTTAGACGCGATGAAAAAGCCGTCTGCTCAGCGACCGGCCAAAGCCCGCTGGTGCAAATGCCGGAAAACCAGGTCAACCGGCGGCTGGTCGGTCAAAGCGAGAATGTGCTCGACATCAAGGCCGGCGCAGACCTTCCGGCACTGAAACAGGAATTCCTCCATCGCGCTTTGATAGGAATTGCGGACTTCCTTTGGGCTGGTCACGACCAGCTCGCCGGTTTCCAAGTCCTGGAAGGCGCCGGCGTCGCGAAAAGGGAAGTCCAGCTCGGCCCGATCCAAAATCTGATACACGATAACATCATGCCGACGGCGGCGAAAATGCGCCAGTGCTGGTCGCAGCCGTTCGACATCGTCAAACAAATCACTGAAGATAATGACCAGGCCGCGCCGTTTCGCCTGTTCGGCCAGATGATGCAAAGGCGCTGCCAGGTCCGTCTCATTCGCTGGCTCGTGTTCAGTCAGCTGATTGCACAGCACGCGCAAATGCTCGGGGCCGCTGCGCGGAGGCATGACCAGCTTGCATTTGCGATCAAACAACGCCAGCCCGACTGTGTCCTGGCGACGAATCGTGATGTAGGCAAGAGCCGCGGCGCAGGTGCAGGCGTAACGATACTTGCTGATCGGCCCGCTGGCATAGGCCATGGAACGAGAGCCGTCAACCAAAAGATGCACCCGCAAACTGGTCTCTTCCTCGTACTGACGCAAATACAAACGCTCGTTGCGGCCATAAACGCGCCAGTCAAGATGCTTGGGGTCATCGCCGGGAACGTACTGACGATAATCAGCAAATTCGACGCTGACGCCTTTCAGCTGGCTGCGGTGCCCCCCAGCGACCGACCCCTCAACCGTGAAGCGAGACCCTAGGCGCAAACTGCCTAAACGCGCAATTTCCGCCGGCGATAACAAGCGATTGATCCCATCAGCAGCCATACTACATCATTCCACTGGAGCAGCTGGAGCAGCTGGCGGCGCGGGCGGAGCCGCCGGGGCTTCCGGAGCAGCAGGCGCGGCAGGGGGGACTACTGGCGGCGCAGCCGGAGCGGCTTGCTGCTGCGCTCCTAGCGGGATGCGGCGCTGTTGCCTAGACTCAATACGTTTTCTCGCCGCCTCCCGCAAACGCTGCTGGCTATTTTCTTCTTCTTCTGGAGAAATGACCAAGTCACCGTCCACATCAATCACCTTGATCCGC
>JAAZKI010000548.1 GCA_012799905.1 Lentisphaerota bacterium
AACATCCGGATGGCGTGGAGAAACACTTCAAGTCGCCTCCCGCTTGGCCCGAATGAGCTGAGTGCCACCCCAACCTCGTAGAGGTGGCACCATGAGTAACCCCAGGTGAAGCGGAGCGGAACCTGGGGGTGAAGTCCCCCCAAGCTTGAGCCTCGTAGAGGCGATACTAGGAATAACCCCGGGTGAAGCGGAGCGGAACCCGGGGTGGAGTGAGTAACGGCTTGGCGATAAGCTTTCCAGAAAATCTTTCACAAAAAACAAGAAGTTGGCTGATAGTAGCACAATATTAACACACGCAGTGCCTGGCGCGAGGACGGGAGGACGACATGGCGCATATTCATTTTACCGGCATTGGCGGCGTTGGCATGGCCGGCTTGGCGCACATCGCGGCTGATTTAGGCGAAAAAGTCACTGGCAGCGACGCAGCGGAGTCTGCGATGTTGTCTGGTCTGCGCAGTCGCGGCCTGGAAGTGACGGCGCATCATGTTGACACGCTGCCGGGGCGGCCCGAGCTGCTGGTTTATTCCTCCGCTGTCCCAGAGCACAACAGCGAACGCCGTTGCGCCGCTAGCCTGGGCATTCCGGAAATGCGCCGCGGCGATTATCTGTCGACGTTAGGCCAGCGTTTCGCCCGCACGGTCGCAGTTGCCGGCTCGCATGGCAAGACCACGACAGCAGCGATGATTGCGCATATCTGCCGAGAAGCTGGACTGGAACCCGGCTACTTGGTCGGCGGCGCTGTGAATGGTTGGGAACGCTCTGCCGCAGCTGGCAATGGTCAGCTGCTGATTACAGAAGTCGACGAAAGCGATGGCACGCAGGCCGGATTCCAGGCTGATATTGCGGTCGTCCTCAATGTCGACGACGACCATTGCTGGAGCCTGGGCGGCGTCGAAAAGCTGGAAGCGTGCTTTGCCGAGTTTGGACGCCGGGCCGCCCTGATGGTGACTTGGCGGACGCCGACGACCGAACGGCTGTTTGGAGACCACCAGCCGGTTCATTTTGTTGACGAGGCGCTGGCCTTATCCGAGGGCGCTCCGCCGCAGCCTGGTCTGCACAATCGCGTTAATGGAGCGGTGGCAGTGGCGGTGGCCGAACGCCTGGGCGTCAGCCGTCCGGCGGCTTTGGCGGCTTTGCGCAGTTTTCCGGGTGTGTCTCGGCGCATGAGCGAGCGTCATCGCAGTGCTGATGGCCGGTTAGTCATCGTGGAAGACTATGCGCATCATCCGGCCGAGCTGAAGGCGGCGATGGCGGCATTGCGGGAGGGATATCCCGGGCGCCGTCTGCTGATACTGTTTCAGCCGCATCGTTTTGAACGTGTCAAACGGTATGGCGCGACGTTTGCCGAATTGCTGTCCGGCGCTGATCGCGCCTGGGTGGTGGCGCCGTTTGCGGCCTGGCGGCAGGATCAGGAATTGGCCGACCCGCAGGAAATCGTGCGGCAGATGCGGCCGGAAGCGGCTGCTGGCTACTTAGCTAATGACCCGGACGCGATTGCAGCGGCGGTCGTGCCGGAAATGCGCGGCAGAGAAGCCAGCGTCCTCGCGGTCATTGGTGCCGGTGATATCTGCAAGGCGATTCCGGCGCTATGCCAGGCTATGCCGTGAGCGCTTATTGACATCTATTTTTACTGGCCGGTTCTTTTTTTGTTGATCATTTGGTAGGCAAGGATAGCGAGGAAAGTGATGGCCAGGAGGATGGTGGAGAGGGCGTTGATCAGCGGCATGGAGCCACGCCGGATCATGCTGTAGATATGGATGGGAAGAGTGGTGGAGCCTGGGCCGGCGACAAAGAACGAGATGACGAAGTCGTCAAGGGAGAGCGTGAAGGCAAGGAGGGCGCCAGCGATAATGCCTGGCGAGATGACGGGGATGAGCACTTTCCAAGTCGTGGTCCAAGTGTTTGCGCCAAGGTCGCGGGCGGCTTCCAGGATGGTCAGGTCAAAGTCTTGCAGCCGCGACAGCACAGCCATGGTCACATAGCTGGTGCAGAAGGTGATGTGCGCGATCGTCACCGTGGCCAGGCCAAGTTCGATTTTCAGGGCGACGAAAAAGAGCAGCAGGCTGATGCCAAGCAGGATTTCCGGCACGACTAAGGGCGTGTAGATGAGGCCATAGTGGGCGTTTTGCAGGCGGCCCTTGTAGCGGTGGAGCGCGATGGCAGCAGTGGTGCCGATAATGGTCGACGCGCCGGTCGCAGTGAACGCCACCACTAAGGTGTTGCGCAAGGCGTTCCAGATTTCGCGGGCGCCAAACAGGTCGCGGTACCAGCGCAGCGTAAAGCCGCCCCAGCTGCCCCCCGTGCGGGTGACATTGAAAGAATTGATCACCAGCAGCACGATCGGAAAATAGAAAAACAATAGGGTCAGCCAGGTCAATATACCTGGAATGCGACTTTTTTTGAGCATAATGCGTGAATTCCTGAAAGTGAAAGTTGACCAGGGGATCGTTCAGACGACTTCGCGGGCCGGTTTGGGCTCTTGATTTTTGCCTTTGTTGCCTCTGAGGAAAAACAGCAGGGGGATGAGCATAGACAGCGTCATCAACGCGGCCATCGCGCTGGCTGCTGGCAGGTTGCGGTCAACAAACGTCTTCTGGGCAATCACGTTGCCGATCATCTCTGAGCCAATGCCGCCGACGACGTCAGGCACGACATAGCTGCCGATGCTGGGAATCAGCACCATCAGGCAGGCTGACAGCAGGCCTGAACTGATGCCCGGAATGAAGACGCTGCAAAATGCCCGCAGACGACCAGCGCCTAAGTCCATGGCAGCCTCAATCAAGGAGAAATCGAATTTTTCGGCGGCGGCATAGAGGGGGAGGATGGCGAACGGCAGTTCAGTGTAGATCATGACCAGGAGCACGGTTCCGGGGCGATAGAGGAGGAGCGTGTCCGGGCTGATCAGGTTGCAGAAGACGAGCGCCTGCTTGAGCAGCCCGTCGGGATGCAGGACGCCTTTCCACGCGAAGATGCGGATCAGGAAGCTGGTCCAGAACGGGATGATGGTCAGAAACAGGACAAGGTCGCGCTTCCAGGCCTTGCAGCGGGCGATGTAGTAGGCGATCGGAATGGCCAGGGCGATGCAGACAACCGTGGTAGTGATGCTGAGCACTGCGGTTCGCCAGATGATTTCCGGGTAGTTGGGGTTGCGCAGGCTGAGCAGGGTCCGCAAGGTCCAGCCAGGGCCGACTCCGCCCAGGGGGTCTGATGGCTTGAACGAGATCGCGAAGATGATCAACGTCGGCAACAGGAAGAATAAGGTCAGCCAGATAAAGGATGGGGCGGTCAGCAGCCATTCCCCCCATAGGCGTCTTTTGTTGGAGTTCATGGTCGATTCTCCGCTTCAGTGTCCTGCTCGTCACTCTCGTCTTCCAATGGCGCATCGCTTTCGCCGACTGTTTGCGGCGGCGTTGGCAAGAGTTCTTCGTCTTTTTCGCTGTAGCGTTCCAGCATAAACCCGTCGTCGGCAAACCAGGAAATAAAGACTGTGTCGTGCCAGTTGATCGGCTTTTCGTCAAGCATGAAGCGCGTGTGCTGTCTGGAGATGGAGATGCGCCAGTCCTCGCCGACATTCACCCAGTAGCGGGTATGGTCGCCCTGGTAGATGATATCCTCGACGACTCCGCGCAAGACGTTGTACTTCACCCCGGCATGCGGCGGATCAAGCGAAATCTGGAATTTTTCCGGCCGGATGCTGAGGTGGACTAAATCACCCTTAGCGAGTTTTTTATCGTTAAAGCAGAGCATGTCAGGCAGGTCTGGGACAGAGATGCGGCAGTACTCGGGGTCGAGCACTTCGGTGATGCGTCCATCAAAGAAATTCGTGTCTCCGATAAAGGCGGCGACAAAACTGCTTTTGGGCGCTTCGTAGATTTCTGCGGGGGTGCCGATTTGTTCGATGCGTCCGTTGTTCATGACAGCGATGCGGTCGCTGATGCTCATGGCTTCGCCCTGGTCATGCGTCACGTAGATAAAGGTGATGCCGACTTCATCGTGGATAAGGCTCAATTCGAGGAGCATTTTCTGGCGCAATTTGCGGTCGAGTGCGGCCAGCGGTTCATCCAGGAGCAGGACATTGGGCTTGAGCACCAGGGCTCTGGCGATGGCGACGCGCTGTTTTTGGCCGCCGCTGATTTGAGCTGGGCGCTTGTCAGCATGGTCCTGCATCTGGATCATGGCCAGCATGCGGTCGACTTCCGCTGCAATGATGGCTTTCGGCTTTTTGGCGACTTTGAGGCCGAAAGCGATGTTTTCCCGTACCGTCATGTGCGGGAACAGGGCGTAGTTCTGGAAGATGGTGTTGACCCGCCGCAGATTAGGCGGCAGGTCAGTGATGTCTTGATTCTCAAGGATGATGCGCCCGGTATCCGGCGCCTCGAAGCCGGCCAGCATGCGCAGCAGCGTTGTCTTGCCGCAGCCGCTGGGGCCGAGAAGAGAGAAGATTTCGCCGCGGCGCACGGTCAGCGACACGTTGTCAACTGCCCGGGTCGCGCCGAAATCTTTTGTGATGTCTTTAAACCAGAGAAAGTCCTCCAAGATCGGGTCTCCCGGTGTTGTCTTTGGCGTGTGGCCTGGCTGCGGTTGCGGTAGCGAAAAGGAAGACCGGGCCGAAAAAACGGCCTGGTCTTTTGAAAAATTCCTGCGCGGGCAGAGATGTAAATATAATCGCATTTTGCCGGAAAGATACTGGCGTAATGATGACTTTTGGCGCAGGGGGAGAAGATAGCTTTTTTTAGGGGCGAGGGGCGAGGGGCGAGGGGCGAGGAACTGTTGTTTTATCCGCAGATTACGCTGATGGCGCAGATTTTTTTTGGGGGGGTGTGTTGTACTGGGAAACTAGCCACATAGCGACAGAAACGCTGAAAGCGCGAAACATGCGGCAAGCTAAAGCTAAACTACATACGATGCCGCAGCCACCGTCCACTCTGTCCACCCAGTCCACTCTGTCCACCCAGTCCACTCTGTCCACATCATCGGCAGTTGCGGAGCGGCAACTAGCAACGGCTGACTGTTTACGGAGCGATTACGTTTCTCAAGCCTCGCTGTTTTTCATTGTCTGGCCAGAGAGATATATTATGGCATTTGTTTGGGCTGGGTGTTAGCAAAAGGATAATGAGGACGCGATGATTTATCTGTTGATTGTATCTCTGATTTGGAGTTTTTCTTTTGTCATCATCAAAGGCGGCTTGACCGGCCTTGACCCTAATTTCGTCTCAGCGGTGCGCCTGACCTTGTCAGCCCTGACTTTTTTGCCTTTTTTTCGACCGGGGAAGTTGTCCTGGCGGGACATGGCCGAACTGGCCGCGCTCGGCGCTGTCCAGTTCGGCTTGATGTATTCCCTCTACATTGCGAGTTTTGCCTGGCTGCCGGCTTACATGTCGGCTTTGTTGACGACGACTACGCCGTTGTTTGTGGTGTTTTTCAACATGGTGTTCACGCGTCGGAATGTTCCGGCGTTTTGGCTGGCGGCGTTGCTGGCGATTGCCGGCGGGGTGATTTTGAGGTGGACTCCAGCACAGATGACAGTGAACTGGTTTGGCGTTTTGCTGCTGCAATTGTCGAACGTGGCCTTTGCGCTCGGGCTGATTTGGTATCGGCGTCTGCTGGCTGCGCATCCGGATTGGGATGAGAAGAGCCTGTATTTCATTATTTATGCTGGCGGCGCCGCCATTTGTGCGTTGCTGATGCTTTTTACCATGCCGGAGGGGACGTTCGCGTCGGTGACAGCGCGGCAGTGGTGGCTGTTAGTCTACCTGGGCGTGGTCGCGTCCGGCATCAGTTTTTTCCTGTTCAACAAAGGCGCGACAATGGTCAATCCCGGCGTGCTGGCGATTATGAACAATGTCAAAATTCCAGGCGGCGTCATTGTCTCCTTGATTGTACTGCGGGAAAAATGCCATTACCCGACTTTGGCGGTCAGTCTGCTGCTGTTTTTGGCGGCGTTGTATTTGTGCTTGGGAAAACCGGCGAGAACAGAGGCAGAAGCTGAGCCGAAGCCTGAAGCTTGACGATGCGTAATCGGTCACCGATTGATAACGGTCATCCCGATAGCATGTTTTCAACGCTTCTGCAGCTCCGCGTCGGTGAATGCGAGAGCCATGACGGACAACGTAATCCAAGCTCAACTCGCCCCTCGCCCCTCGCCCCTTTCCTGACTCCGCTGTGCGTCAAAACCTCGAGTATCAATAAGTGACCGATTACGATGATGCTGGACATGCTCTGCGATTGCTGTTGGCGGTTGCGTGTTGGCGGGTTATGTTATGAAAACCGGAGGCTCTGCCATTGCCGGAACCATGCCGTACGTACGTTGGCGCCTTGCGTCTTGCTGAAAAGGAGAACCTATTATGAAGTTGCAGTTGTTGTGCGCTGGCGTGCTGCTGAGCGCGTCGTCTATTTTGGCGTATGACCTTGACACTAAGGCACTTAGTCCGGTCAAACACGGCTCGACGCCGCAGCACCAGAATTTGCAGCTGGTCTCGGGAAAGAAGCTCCAGTTCGCCATTGTGACTGATTCACGCGGCGAGCAGCATTTGACTGGTTCAAAGGCTCGCGACAAGAGCATTGCGCCGGCGGTGCAGGCGTTGGTCAAGGCGTTTGAACATTGCACTGGGCAGACGCCAGCCGTGGTGGAGGCCGAAGACGCCGCCGCACTGGAGCGCCATGCCTATTGGATAGTTGTCGGCGATTGCGCCGTGGCTCGGGCTCAGGGCGTGGACTGGAAGGCGATTCCAGAGCAGGGCTTCGTAATCAAGACGTTTCCGCGCGGCGTGTTGATTGTCGGCCACGACACGACGCTGCTTCCGGAGCGCGAATCATTGAGCCGCGGCACGCTCTATGGCGTGTATGATTTTACGGAGCGCTTCCTCGGAGTGCGATATTTCTACCCAGGTGACATTGGCACGCATTGGCCGCAAGTGTCAGATTTTGTTGTAGCACCGGCCAACTACAGTGATTCCCCGCGCTTTATGAATCGCGAGGGCGGCTATCATCTGTGGCTAGGCGTGACCAAGCCCGAAGACCTGGAAAAATACGGCACCTTGGCCGGAAACGTTAAAAAGGGCGACCGGTCGTTTGGCGATCCACTGCGTTTTGGCGCTAAGTACCTGGGCTCAAGCCATAACCCGCGCCCTGAAGACCTGGCCAGAGCCTTTCCCGACCGCTTGAAGACTATTTTCTACACCACTGCCGACGGTAAATTCTTTTACAATCCCAAAGAGCATTTGGGCAATCTGTATAATGTCGTCAACCTGGAGTTCGCCGATCTTTTGATTGACGTGTGGAAGGCCGCCATCAATGGCGATGAGATGATTGGCGCGATTCCTCGCAAAGAATTTATCGGCCTTGGCGCCACCCGCAAGACCGTCACTTTCGGCAATTGCGACACTTACCAGTCAGCTGCGGATATTATCGGCGATCCGGTGGTGCGCGAACTCAACTTGATCACGCCTGCGGACGAGGCGCGCCCGCCCAATGCTTTGATGGCCAACGTCTATGCTCGATTCTACCAGTACTTGTGTTCGCGCCTGGAAAAGGAACTGCCCGGCGCCAACCTGTGCATCCTGGCGTACTACAATGCCGAATACGCGCCGGTTGACCCGCGCTTTCAGAAATTGCCTTCGAACCTGCTGGTGAATTTGTGCAACGGCACAGTCCCTAAGTACATCACTGTGCCGGAATATCGTGAAGCCTTTCAACGCCAGGTCAAAGAATGGGTCGCTTCGACAGGCAAGCCCATTCATCGTCTATGGCTGTATGACGAATACCGCAATCCGTTTGTCAGAGCCGTTATCGGCGAATATGTCGGCGAAGTGCCGAAGGCGTTGGGAGACGACCTTGGCGACGGCGCTTTGTTTTTTGACAGCGGCTTTCAATTTCCGTACTACACGTCTTTTTATGCGGCATTTCGGAGCATGTGGAATCCTGATTGGGACGTCGAAGCCGGCATCGCCGAGCACTGGCCGCTGTTCTACGGCGAGAAAGCCGGAGCCTATCTGGCTGAATTCCATCGCATCCTAAAGCATGACCTGATGGCGGTTTATCACCGGCTCGCTTCCCGTCGCGTCGCCATTCCCAGCTATCCACCGGCTTTGATCGACCGCTTGGAGGAATTGCTGAAATTGGCCGAAGCCGAACTGACGCCGGATTCAATCGAAATGCGCCGATTCCGCATCCTGGCAATGCCATGGGCGGACAATTTTAAGGTGCAGCGCACCTGTAATGCCTACCAGCTGCCTGTTCATGTCGCCACCAGGCTGTTGCCGACGGAGACGCTCGTGGTGGACGGCGACGGCAGCGACCCCTGCTGGCAACGGGCGCGTCCAGTGCGGTTTATCGACCCCAAAGGCTCGGGGCAGGAGCCGCGTTTCCCGGTTGACGCCCGGCTGGTTTGGGATGACAAGGGCATCTACGGTCTGTTCAAGTCGCCATATCCACCGGTGCAGGGCAAGAGCCTCTGGTTTAACAGCAGCTACGAGGTGTTTTTTATGCCCGGAGCGAAGGCGGAACAGAATTATCAGTTTGCGTTTGACCCGGAAGGCAACAAGTATTTTGGCAAGAGACGCTATCTGCCGCTGCCTGGTCCTACCGACCCCAATCATAAAGTCCCTGGCTGGATTCAGAAAAACACGGTGACCAATGATGGCTGGACTGTCGAATTCTTCATTCCTTACGCGGCTTTTGAGGAGGAAACACCGCCTAAAGCCTACGATACCTGGCGGTTTAACCTGGTCAGCAATCGCCTTACGCCGCCAGCAGAAGTGACGGGCAGCGCCCTGACCCTGGGCAATCACCATAATATCGACATGTACGGCCGAATCGTTTTCGGAGGCCTGGGCGATTAGCTTTTTTAGGGGCGAGGGGCTTTTTTTAGGGGCGAGGGGCGAGGGGCGAGTTGAGCTTGGATTACGTTGTCCACGAGGGGCTTTTTTTAGGGGCGCGGGTCTGAATGTTGAATGTTGAATGGCGCGGGTCTGAACGTTGAATGCTGAGGCGCATTTCATCATTCATCATTCATCATTCATCATTCATCATTCATCATTCATAATTCATTGGGGGCGCGGGGCTGTCATGGCCATTTACACTGCCAAGCAAGGAGGTGGAGATGATGATTAGGTTGCTCAGAAGCAGTGTGTTCGGCGTTTTAGCCGCGTGGCTGATGCTGGGCGCGGTTCTTTGCGCTGATGAGGTTCTGCGGCCAGTCCGCTATGAGGCAAAGTTGAATCCGTACGTCTACAAGCCGGCGTGGTATGCGTGGACACGCACCGACACGGTGAGTAATCAGTTCCGTTCCCATACGGTCACCTGCATGCGCTGGCATGCGACGCCGGAGAAATTGCCGAAAACGGAAATCCGCTATGGCGGTCAGACCGGCTTCACCGGCCTAAGTCCGTTCTTGCGCTTGGTCGTCAATGACATCCCGGAAACGAAAATCCTGCTTGACGACAGTCGGTTCACGTCCTGGGAAGAGGGCGACCGGCGCGGCTTTGAAATCCGTATGAATTTTGACGGCGTCTTCTTGCGCCTGCGCTTTTACATGCGCCCGGATTCGCCGGTGCTGTGGGCAGTGCTGTTGCCGGAGCCCACTAGCCTGACGCCAATGCGGCGTTGCGAGCTGACCTTCACGGCGCTGCCGTCGAAACTGCTCAAGGACCAGGCAGACAAAGTGCTCTGGAGCGGCAAAGACGTCTATCAGCGTTCGTTTCAGACGAATGAACGGCGCTTGACGCCGGAGCAGCGCAGCACGGTATTGACGCCGTCAGAAACCCAGATTGTATTCCAGGATGACATCAACGACGGCACCGGGCCAGACCGCGGCGCCGGGCCATGCTTGCTGGTGTTGAAGCATGACGGTGTTGCCAAGGCCGTTGCCGAGCCGGGAAACGGCTGGCTCTCCAGAGTCAAGGTGACCCTGGCGCCTGAGTTTCAGGCTTTCCATTTTGGCCTGTTTAATCCGCCTGTCCCTATCGCCAATCAGGATTTCCAGCGTCAGCTGGAGAGTCAACAGCCGGCCTTCACGTGGCGCGGCTCAAAGGACTGACGCTATTGCCTGGCGGGTTCAGCGCGGCTCGGTTCACTTCAGCATGGCTGCGACTACTTCGTCGGGTTGCAGCCATTTGCCATTTTTGAAGCAACGCATATTTCCGGCTGAGATTTCGTCCATGAGCATCAGTTCGCCTTTGGCATTGCGGCCGTATTCGAATTTAATGTCATACAGTTCAAGTCCGCGCTCAGCCAGTTTATTCTTGACGACCTCGCCGATTTTGAGGGTCATTTCCTTCAGTGTTTCGTATTCGGCGGCTGTCATCACGCCAAGCACGACCAGGGCGTCCTTGGTCACCAGCGGGTCATTGCGGGCGTCATCCTTGAACGTCATTTCCACCAGCCCTGGCAGCAGGTCCTGGCCCTCTTGGCAGTAATCGCCGTAGCGGCGGAAAAATGACCCGACTGCCTTGTAACGCAAGATGACTTCGACGCCCTTGCCAAACGGCTGGCACGCCTCGACGGTCATCGTCACTGCTGCTGGGTCTGCGCTGATATAGTGCGTGCGGATGCCGGCCTTTGCCAATGCTTCAAAGAAGAATTGAGTCAGCAACAGGCAATTGCGGCCATTGCCTGCGATGGTTGCGCCGACCGTGTTAGCGCCAGGATCAAAGACGCCGTTGGCGCCGGTGACATCGTCCTTGAACTTGAGAAGATAATTGCCATCAGGCAGACGGAATACGTTTTTGGTCTTGCCTTCGTATACGAGTTCCATGTGTGGAGCCTTTTTGAACTTTCGGGTTGAGAACGTTGCGGTTTCGGATAAAGACGAAACCTATAATGTATTGTTTGGCGGTGGTGTTTGCAACTGCGCCTGCCAGCGATGGAGCGGAGCTGTCCTGCGGCATTGTACGTAGTTCAAGCTTCAGCTTGCAGTATGTAGTACAGCCTTCAGGCTGCCGTAATTTTCGCGCTTTTAGCGTTTTGCTGCTGCAAGGTAAATCCTAAAAATCTTTGTGCCCTCCTTGGTGTTCTTGGCGTCTTGGCGGTTAAAAAAATAGGCTGTGGAGGGTAGTTCACCCTAAGGCATTCAGTGGGTGAAGTCGCGAATCACGGCCAGGTAGTCGTCGTTGTAGACATTGGTTTTATTGAACAGGACAGCGCCTGGCAGCCCAGCGGCCTTGACTGCTTCCAGGCGGGCGGCGATTGCTGCCGGCTCATTGACGCCCATGGAGCTTGAGACTCCGACTCCGGAAAAGAGCTTGTCAAGCTGTGGCGTCAGCAGGCGCATATGGTCGTTCAGAACGGCCTGGAACAGGTCTAGGTCTGTATGGTAGTTCATTGGATAGACAGCGTCAATCAGCCCCTCGTCAACCCATTCCACCCAGTCTTGGCCTTCCAGCACGGCCGGCCCCAGGCCCCAGACCGGCGGGGCGGTGATGTCCAGGCTGTTGAGGTAGTTGGCGCGGGCGGCGATGGTCAAGTCGAGGTCGTATTCCCGGGTCAATTCTCGCATGGCGCGCACCATGGCGGTGACGTTGGCGTTGCGCAATGCAAGCATTTTATAGAGGACAGCTGGCTGGTGGCGCATAGCCGCATCCGGTATCGGGCAGCCGAAGTAGCGTTGGTAAAGCGCTTGGCAGCCGTCACATTGGCAAGGATAATCCATCAGCAGTACGGCGTTGTCATTGCGGATGAAGTCCAGGTGGATGGCGGCCAGGCGACCGGAATATTCTTCTGCCAGGTTGCGGGCTGCGGCAAGGAAGCCGTCCCGATTGTGCGGATGGTTGGCGCAAGTTTTGGCCAAGCGGATGCCGAAACGCCGCTCCATCTCAGCAAGGTCGTGTTCCGGCAAGGTGCGGTTGACCGGATTCTCGACCTGCCAAGCCGGAAAGATGCGCGCCTCGACCTCCAGGCCAGAGGCTGCGGCGGCTCGGCAATAGTCGTCAAGGGAAATCACTTCCGGCATATAGATAATTGTGGTGGAAACCCCGGCCGTGGCCATGGTTTCCAGGTGCCGCGCCATTTCGTCATACGGGCGGTTTTTGTTGGTGACGTATCGGCAATGGTCCCAGATTTTCAATTGCAATGACGGCGTGGTGGTGGAGGTACTCGCTGGCGTGTCGCTTGGCGCCGGCTGGGCTGGGAAGTGGAACGAGGCCTGGGAACCAGGTTGGTCTGACTCGGAGAATTCGATCTCTTCGTCCCGCAGCCATTTCTTCAGCGCTTCGCGAATGGCATTTTCCTCGTACTTGTACCACTCGTCGGTCTTGCCTATGCGATCAAGGAGATTTCGGAAATTGCGGTAGGCGCCTTTACGGCGGAAGAAGTCATAGACTAGGTCGCAATCATCCGGTTCGAGATGCTCGTCCGCGAAGCGTTTGGGCACTCGGTTGCCCAAATTCAGTTCGTACTTGTTCGGCAGTTTTATCCACCCTGACTCGGTCTTGAGGCGCTTTTTCAAATCCTTTAAGTCGTCAAACATGCTTGGGTCGGGATGCGATTCTCCTGGCAGCAACATCGTTTCGTTGGATACGGGATTGATATACAGGGAGAAATATTCCGCTTCGGACATACCGTCGTCAACGAAGAGGTCAAAGACTTTTTCGAATTCAATCATGGTTCGTCTCGCTGATTTGAATTTTTGCAGTCCAGATTTCTGGCTGCCGTATGGTGTAACTGCTTACAAGTTGGCGAAGCTAAGGCGTCTCCCGTCTACCAGACCGGATAGAGATGATGGATGCGCTTGCGGTATCTATCGTGAATTGGCTTGTTGTGCTCGTCACAGCCGGGGATATTATTGCTGACCCAGATATCTGGCGTGCCGCCTTTGGCTTTGATCAGACGGATGGTTTCGGACATCAGGCAGTTCAGGACAAAGCAGGTCAGGATGGTTGCGGTCGGGGTGATTTTCTCTTCGACGCCTTCGCAATCAAGCACGGCGTCAGGGTAGGGGACATGGTTGTCAATGGCGATGTCAGCAAAGTCATTGATGTTCTGTTGAGTTGAATGACGCCAGAGGAAATTCTTCGGCACCTTTTCAGCGAATTTGTGTGCATTGACCGTAATCAGTTTGACTCCGCGTTTCTTGGCTTCGATGGCCACGTCAACCGCAGTGATGTTCAAGCCGTAGAAATTGACCAGCAGCAGCACGTCGCCGGCGTAGACGTCGTAGAAATTCAGGATGTAGGGCGCATAGCCTTCGAGTTTGGCGGTAGTCGGGTTGGCTGAAACGAAGTTCGTGCCTGCCGGAAACATCGCATTGACTTGGGCGATGCCGCCTGCGCGCCAGAAAATTTCCATGGCGGCGATGGCGGAATGACCGCCTGCGCCGTAAATATTGATAAGCCGATCAGCAAGCACGTGGTCAGAAAGCATCTCGGCAGCGGCAAGGATGGCTTTTTCCTCATCGCGGATGATGTCATTCATCGCGGCGGTGAGAATCTGGTTGTACTCTTCCATCATTTTGGTCATGATTTAGGTGCTCCCAAGGGTGGAATAGGTGGAACAATGCGGGTAATGGCAATGACGACGGACAAGATACCCGCAGTGATGAATAGCGTGACAATAGGCTAATGCCAAAAAAACAAAATGCAAAATTTATTGCGGGGTAATATATAAGCCCATTATAAAAAACTATCTATTCATTTTTGGCTGAGACTATGCTGGGATGATGGCCAAGATAGCCGGTCAATTACTCATACCTGATCCGGTCTGCGGTTGCGAAACGCGCCTGGGGGCAGTCCGCAATGCTGTTTAAAAACGCGGCTGAAATAAAATTCATTCTGGAAGCCGCAATGAAAGGCCACTTCGCGCAGTGACAAACTGCCATCAGTCAGTAATTTTTTGGCTAATTTGATTTGCTCCTGTTGGCGGAGGGTGGTAAAGCTGCATTGGAAGAGTTCGTTGACGATATGGCTAGTCCGTGACACTGACAAACCCAGGTGATGCGCCAGGTCGGCGAGGGTGACTTGATAACTGGCGTTATCAATGAGGAACTGCCTGATTTGCCCTTTTCGGCCTGTTTCTGCTTGGGCATATGCACTGGCCAAATTGTTGGCCAGGTGCATCAGCGCATTGCCCATCAGGGTCAGCAAAAAGGCGACTTTGTTGCCGACCTCTTCACTCCACGGAGGCATGGCCAGGTAGTGCCGCCGATAGTATCTTGAGAGCGTATCCACCGGGAAGTCGGGGTCTCGGAAAGCGCCGGCAAAGATGGTCGCAGCGAGTTCTTTTCCTTGAAAAAGCGGGACAACGCATTCGACGATGCCCCGCCAGCACTGATAGCGAAAAGGCCCTCGCCTTTTTTCACCCTCGACGATTACATTGTGACGGCAATGTTGAAAACAGCGCAAACGCTTGCCAATTTTGTATTGGCAGCATGTGGCACGGTGGATGTTGTGCCGTGGCAGCAAGCGTCGGCCATTGGGCATCATAAATACCCCAATATGGTCGTGGATGGTCAGCAGCAACTGAAAGCGCTGCTCGAATTCTTCCCACAGAGCTGGGAATGCTTCAAAAGCATTGGAAATGTCAATGCCAGTCAGATTCATGAGTATCTCCAGGCTAAAAAACCGATAAAATTGCAGAGATATTATTAAATATAGCTTATTATTATAAAAATAAAGCATTTTCAGAGATGGAAGTTTTTTTTATTTTCTGATACAGTATTAAAGTATCCTTTGAATAGTGTTTTAAACTTTGTAACCTGTTGGCAAATTGGATGTTTGATGTATGGCGACAGCTGATCGATATGATGTCATTGTCATCGGCGCCGGACCGGCCGGTTTTGCGGCGGCTTTGGGTGCTGCTCGGCAGGGACGCCGTGTTCTCCTGGTTGAGCAGAATTCCGGGCCTGGCGGCATAGCTGTTTTCTCCGGCTGCCCGGTTTTTTCCGGCATTGCGTCGTTGGAGTCCGAGCAGTACAATTCTGTGACTGGTGAGCTGATTGAGGAGCTTCAGAAACTGGACTCGGCAAAAATCGTCGGACACACGCTGACTTCCTCGGAGGCGGCTGTTCAGTTGGCGATGAGCCGTCTGTTGCAGAAACATGGCGTGAAACTTCTCTTTTATGCAACCCTGGTCGGTGCTGAAGTGCGCGAGCAGAGGATTGAATCCGTACAAGTTTTTTGCGCAGGGCAACACCTGAACTTTTCCGCTTCTGCCTATGTCGATGCCAGCGGTGATGCTGTTCTTGCATATTTAGCCGGGGCGGAGGTGATTCGCGGCACGCCTGAAGAAAGCATGACGCGCACTGTTCTATTTAGATTGAGCAATGTCAAAAGCTTTGATAAAAGCAGCCTGAAAGAGCGTTTTGCCAAAAAAGAATTTCCGCTTTCGATTCAGGATTGCTTTATGGGCACGACGCCTACTGATGGCACTGTGCTGATGAATCTTACGGCAGTGGCAGGGGATGCCCTTGATCCTTGGGACTTGACCCGCATGGACTTGGAGTTGCGTGAACAGATTACTGTTATTGTGCCCTGGCTGCAACGCGAATTCCCGGAATTTTCTGAGGCGCGCTTAGTTGCGGTTGCGCCGCGCATCGGCGTGAGAGCATCGCGCAATATTGCCGGGCGGCAGTTGCTCCGCTGTGTTGACATTGATGAAAATCGCCCGGTGAGCGACCCGGTAGCGGTTGGCAAGCGCAGTTACGGCGAACACTTTATTCACACCTTTTCCAGTCCCTGGCGGAAGACTCATACAGGGCCGCAGCCTATTCCATACGGGGCTTTGCTGGCGGCGCCATTGCAGAATTTGGCTGCTGCAGGGCGATGCATTGCCGTGGAAACGAGAGCTGTTTCCAGCATCCGACTGATGCCCTGTTGTTTGGCTACCGGTCTGGCCGCAGGAATCGCCGCCGCGATGCAGTTCCCGGAATATAACATTCTGGAAGAGAAGTTATTGCAGGAGAATTGCCGCTTGCATTGAGCGGTTTTTATTTTTGCGTTAGCTTGTTGTCCTACAACCAACCAGGAGGCACCCTATGCGTAAGTCTTTTACTTTGATTGAGTTACTGGTCGTGATAGCGATCATTGCCATTCTTGCCGCCATGCTTCTTCCGGCGCTAAGCAAGGCGCGCGAGAGAGCCATTGCAATAAAATGCACCTCAAATCAGAAAAATGCGGTATTGACTTTGTCCCTGTATGCGGATGATCATGACGAGTTTTTCCCTGCGCCTCTGACCCCTTACGAAGGGCGTAATTATTCTTGGGGCAGGATGTTGTGTACTTTGCAATATCTTAGCGGCGACTTCAGTACTTTCCGAGGGGTGCTCCTTTGTCCTCTGAATCAACCAACGATAGATACCTGGGATTACAGTTACGGCATACAGAAGGGACTGCCCGAGCTGGGCAACCGCGGCGAGTACGCAGCAGATTCATATTATCATATTTCCCGCACGAAGATGGCCAACGTTGCCAGCCAAGCGCCGCTCGGAGGCGACAGCATTCACACGCGAGACCTGTACCAGGCAAATTTTATTATTACTCGCGAACCTACCCATACCGGCGTGCGCGGATTGGGCGTCGGGGGTACGCGCACTCTGCACATGCGCCATAACCAAAGAGCCAATGTCTTTTATATTGATGGACGGGTTTCAACGTTGACGAAAGGCGAAATCACCCCCGAAACCTGGTCAACTTATGCGGCGGTAACCAATTGAGGAGCAAAAACATGTGGAATAAGCGCCTTTTTATGAATAGAGCTTTCATTCTCTTGGGTTGTCTGGCTGTACCGGCCATGAGTCAGACGTCTGTAACGCTCAGTCCTGGTGACGATGTGGCGGCAGCTGTAACGCAACATTCGATGGTCACGCTGCAACCGGGGACGTATACGCTTGCTTCGACGTTGGTCATTAGTGAGGACCGCACGATTGTTTTTCAGAATGGCGCGGAACTTACCGGGGCATTTTCAGGATTGATCCGACATCAGGGTGGCTGCCTGGTTCTGGAGGGCATAGGGAAAGCTGGTGTGATTCGCAGCGCGGCGCCAGGTGGCACGCGTGGATACTTGACGGAAGACCGAGCCAGCCTCCTTGATCTGAATCATGCAGACAATGACAGCAACCTCCCAGTCCTGATTATGCGGAATATGGCCCTTTACGGCTTTAATGGAGTGGACGGATATCGTCAATATGAAGGGAAAAAGGGAGTTCGCCGAGTTGAAATCCTGAACTGCTATTTTGACTGCAAAGAAAAAGCAATCGGTTTTAATCTGCCTGAATTGGGCGAAATCCGGGTGGAGAACTGCACTATTGAAAATTGCGATGAGGCAATCATGGTGAATTGCCCGGTGCCAGGCGGCGTGATTGTGAGGGGAAATACTATCCGGAATTTTGGCCGACGCGGGATGATGCTTGGCAAAGCCGGCCAGGTAGCAGATGGCTGCACTACGCATCTGCCCAACGCTATTGTTCAGGACAATCAGCTGCTGGGCGGCGGTCAGAGAGCAACGCTGAAAGACGCCTATATTCAGGGGATTCTGATCTATGGCCATAATGTTTCGGTCATCGGCAATATTGTCCGCGATGTCAACCGCGGCAAGGCTGTGCTTGGGGAGCTTGGGCGGGTGATTGTCGATGATGAGGGCAAGGAAATCGTCGGCATCCGGATTGACACTGAGCAGCAGAAGCGTCGTCGTCTGGCTGGCGCGGCCATTTACCTGAAGGCCAATCGCGCCCTGGTGCAGGGGAATATTTGCACCAATTCCGGCTGGCGTTCGGTCATTGAGATCAAGACTGGCGGCAAGGAGCATTTTGTATCGGTTGTGAATAATGTTGTTGATGGCCGCGCCTTGTCCCAAGAGGAAAGCTTTGGTTTTGAATGTAATTCAGGGCGTTCCTTGTGGTCTGGGAATCTGGTCTATGACATGCCTAATGAGGCTTTTGTCGTGCGCAGCGGCTATGAAAACACCTTTATGAACAACCTGATTGTCAATGCCAAAGTCGGCTTTGCATTGTCTGGTCAAGCGCCTGGCCAGGGAGAGCTGATCAGCGGCAACCGTTTCATCAATGTCGAACATCCGATTGCTTTGGACAGGAATCTGCAACCCGCTTGCGGCGCTGATGTTTATTTGCCTGGCGCAGTTCGAATGGAGATGGAAGAAGATTTGCCGGAACCGAGTCCGGAATGGCTTGGGAGACAAATTGTTCGTGGCGAAAAACTGTATTTGTGCGTGCAGAGTGCGGCAGGTGCGCCGCGCTGGATGGAAATATCCGGATCGCTCCTGCCAGTGCGTGTTTTCAAGGAAATCGGGCCGGAGTTGGCTTTGAACGCGGACCAATCGGCCACCGAGCCGCTTGGAATACCGGAGTTAGACCGGCCCTTGCATCGTGGCTGGAGGATGGGAATGCTATCGTCAAATGAAAGAGGACTCGACCCAGCAGATGGGCACGTCAGTTATGACCAGGAAAATTTTCAGACAGGCACGCAGTCATTGAAAGTTGCTTTTCAGGGTGTTTCCGGGAACTGGAGTTTATCGCAGGACTTATCGTTGGAGGCTGGCAAGCGGTATCGCGCTTCAGCGCTTGTGCGCGGGGAAGAGCCTTTGAATTTGCGTCTTTTGGTACAGGATGCGGCTGGAAAAGGACATCAGACGCGTGCGGTGGACCAGTTGGACTGGCAGCGTCTGAGCGTCGATTTTGTTACCCCTCCGCATTCTGGCAAAATCACCTTGCGGGTCTGGAGCAGCAAGACTAATGAGGGCAAGGCGGCTTGGCTGGATTCCGTTTCCGTCAAGGAATTGCAGGAAGGGGAACTTGATGAAAGCGGACAGGTGATTGTACGGCCGCAGCAGATTTGGGAAGAGCAAGGAGAGAACTTGCTTATCAATGCAGACTTCCAGGCGCTTTCTCAGGCGCTTGAAGGTGCAGAGCAGGGTGGCTTGCCAAAGCGGTGGGGCCTGTCTGTGGCGCCTGAGCGTAAAGATGTTCCTGCCAATGAACTCCGTCATGTTGCTTTCAACCGTGAAGTCGGTGCGCTTGAAATTGGCCTGAAAGACAGCAAAGGCAATCTGCTCCTTTCGCAAGCAGTGAAACTGACGCCAGGCAGGCGGTACCGGGCGACCGCAAAACTGCAATCTGATTTTCCGCTGCAAGTTGTCCTGGGCGTTAAAACGCCTGACCAGAAAAATCATTCGGCACGCCCGACTGACGAAAAAGACTGGCAAACGCAAACAGTCGATTTTATGGCTCCGGAACAAGACGGCAACACCGGCATTCGAATATGGGCCAATAATCTGCCGGAAAATCAGTTCATCCGAATTGCCTCCATGACGCTCCACGAATTAACTGCACGGGAAAAATAGGGACGAGGGGCTGAATGTTGAATGCTGAATGCTGAATGCTGAATGCTG
>JAAZKI010000240.1 GCA_012799905.1 Lentisphaerota bacterium
CGTCTTCACTCCAGCGACATGGCCGTCGACCCAGAGGATATTACACGTTTTCCTTCCGTGCCTAGCCCAGGCAGCACCTTCCGCCGTAGAGCGGCCGAGTTGCAGCATGCAATTCTGTGGAACCGAGTCCAAATCTTTGGTATAGTCGCCCTTGCCGGAATCACCGGCATAGACTTGCCCCGAGGGATTGCGGTACTCGGAAATCCGGGCCAGCTTCTTATTGAAAGACACCGCATTCGACCAGCTGGTGTAGCAATGCCCTAAGGAGACACCGTACATCTGTCCCCAGTACCAACAACTGTAGTAGGCCCTGGTGTCGCCAAGCCGCTCTGGGCAGAAGAATTGATTGTAGCCCATGCTGACGCCATAGGTCACGTCAGCGTACTTCAGCCAGGATAGAATAGCCCCATACGAAGTGGAAGCCCACTCCCCGGACAACTTCGGCAATCCCTGGGCATACATGCCTTGCACATAGTCTGAACTGGTGACATATCTCATTTGATGCGGCAAGGTCGAATCTTCGTTGTCATCAGCATACAGAAGCAGGGAGATGCCTACCTGCTTCAAGTTGCTGACACAGCTGATGGTGCGGGCTTTGTCCCTGGCCTTGGACAAGGCCGGCAGCAGCATCGACGCCAGAATCGCAATGATGGCAATCACCACTAAAAGTTCAATCAACGTAAAAAACACCACTTGCTTCAACGTCTTCATTTTGCCTCCTTTTCGGCTTCTGCCGAGTCCTTACCCACCTTCACTTTAACCCTTTGCAATTGATTTAAACGAGACAGTTTAACCTTCCTTCTTCTTAGAACACCCCCCGGCCGTAGCGACGCGACCGGGTCATTGCGCCTTGCGCTTCAAGACCAGCGCCAAGTCGATCAGTTCCTGCTGCAAGGCGGCCAGCCCGTCGATATCTGCCTGCAAGCCACGCTGTTGAACCTCCTTCAGCTTCTCGGCTTCGGCAGCGACGTTCTGACCTTTGGCCTGCGCCTGGGCCAGGTAGCGTTCGCACAGCCGCGCCAGCTTGAAGTCAATCGCTCCCTGGAACCATGCCTCGCAGCGCCGCGAAGTGATAATCTGGTCTGAAGCCTCGTCAGAGTAAATGACGCCGTAGTCAGCGGTATTCTTGCTGCCGTCAAACGAATTAAAGCCATCATAGCCTGCGTGTGAGTCGAAATGCCAGTAGGCGCAGACTGCGGTAAAATCGTCGACCCAGTTCTGCCAGTACAGCCGGCGATAAGTCAGCGGCGCACTGCCCTTGCTCAAAATATGGTAAATCCAAAACTCGAAGTCTCCGGCCTTCCGCGCCAAGGCCGCCAATTCCGGCTTTCTCTCCAGATGAGGACGATAAAATTCGATGATGTCCGTATGCTCCGCTAAGCGCCTAAGCAGTTCGGACGGGTCGCCGGTCAATTTTGCTCCAAAGTGCGGATTGAGCATAGTCCGCACCTGCGGGTCAGCCTGCTTAATTGCTTTGACAGCCGCCAGAGCCAGGTGCATGGTGCTCTTTGGATCGTCGGGATTGCCATCTGATTCATCTTCCGGGTTGAAGACGACGCGGTCCAGGCTTATCTGGTATTTGTCCTGGAGATGCGCTTTAAGCTGGGCTACCCAGGCGGTGAAGCCTTTTTGCCAGGCTGGCGTGCCGAATTCAAGCTGAGTCTTGCCATTGTGCATCAGCGATCGCCAGTAGGTATAGTCGAAGGCAAGGAAGAAGAACAGCTTCAGCGTCGCCGGATTCATGCCCGCGGCGAGGGCCTCGTCAATCTGCTGATCCAAGTGGGTGAAGTCAGCGCCCTTGATTACGTTGCCGTCCTGATCAAATTGCGGGTAGATGTCAAGATTTCTCTGACCCGGCGTGCCGCAGTAAAGGTAGGTAAAGCCGTAGTCGCGGAAGACCTTGTAGGCAGCGCGATTCTTGACGTAGCAGTAGTTGAAGGTATCGACCTCCATTTCACCCAAATCGAGATCGACGATTTCCAGTTCCAGGCGGAAGTGCTGCGGTTCGGCCTGGCAGCATGTCGGCCGCACCTGCACCAGGGCCCGATAGACGCCGGTAGTGAGTCCGCGCGTGTCGATTTCCATCCACAGCGGCACGGTGCAGCCAGGCTGGCACCGGAACAGCGCGTTGAGGATCAACGGCGTCAGCGGGTCCGGAATAGTCTGGGCCGACTGATCCTGCATCGGCAGGCCTTCCTTGAAGGTCACGTGCGGCGCCAGCAGCCCGGCGTCGGTATCAGCAGCTGGGGCGCGGTTATATCTAATCGGCTTTTCCGGCAACGGGTCAGGAATCAGTTTAATGCGCGGCAGCATGGCGCGGTCGGTCAGGTTGGAGAACGCGAAGCCGTAGACGACCTTGCCGTTGCGTGCCATCCGCAGGCGGACGGTTTCCAGCGCTTTGGCAGTCATCGGCACTGGCAGGTTCGTCGGCGTGTTGGCCCAGGGCTTGCCAGACCACAAGAGAAACGGCTTTCCGGCCAAGGCAATCTTGGTCAGCGAGTTGCGCAGATTCTGCAAGCCAGCATTGAGGCTGTCCCAGCTGGCTGGATCATCGCCGCGTTGCTCCAGCTGTTCCTTGAAAGCGACAAAACGCGGCGCTGCCTCGGCCTTCAAGGTCGGCGCGACCGCCATGCCCACCAAATCCGCCTCCACCTCGGCAAACTGCTGCGCCAGAAACGCCGCCCGGCCAGCTGGCAAAAGCTTGCCAAAACGCGGCGGGTTCGCGAACACCTGCCCGACCGGCGCCCAGGTCGACAATCCGCCCGCAGTCGGACCGCAACGCGTCACATTAAAGGTGATGCCAGGACTTGCCTTCAAATCAGAAAGCCCCAGCTCTGCCAAGGGAATGGCCAACTCAATGCTAAACTGCGTCGACGTGCGCAGCGAACGCGCCTGCGCCTGGGACGCGATATTCATGTCGGTCAAACCAACGTCGCGATGCCGCAAAACCTGCTTCCAGCCATCGGCGTTGACCAGGTATTGGAAGAACAGCGGTTGGCTGATGTCCGGCCGCAAGAAAAATTCAATGCAGTCGTCGCTCCAGATGTTGTCATTGTCCTTAGTGGCGGTCAATTTATACTCGACGCCTGGCGGCACCGGGCATTTCACCGCCAGAAACAAGGTCTGGCCATCGGTCGCCACAGCGGCCTTGGCGGCGTGGGTGACGAACTTGTCCTCGACCTTCTCAAAAGCGCCGAGGGCTGCTGCTGCCTTATCCAGAACAGTGAACGGCGCTGTCCATTCCGCCTCGTTCCAGACCGGCTCGTCGAGATTGCCATCCAGCTTGGGGCCGTTTGCGGCAGTCTTGAGCACGAGATTTGGGTCACTGATAGAGATGCCCGACGCTGCAGCGGCCGGGATCGCGGTGTCCCCGGTTGGGTCAACCACCTGGTCCCAGAGCCGCACGTCGTCAATCAAGCCAGTAAACTGCCGTTCATTCTTGTCTCCAGGGAAAGCTCCGCCCAGGATCATCAGGGGGTATGCCTCTGGATACTTCCCGGCAAGGTCTGCCAGTGCCAAAGCGCCGGCTGCCTCCTGATAGAGGACGCCATCAACCCACAGCTGGCATTTGCCGCCAGCCTGCGCAGCCAGGCGCACGGTGTACCACACGTCCGGTCGAAAGTCATGCGGTTCGCCCTCAAGGCGGAAATTTTTCAGCTGCGTCTTGCCGTCATCTGTTTTAACTTTGATTTCCACGCCCAGGCGTCCTTCTGGGGTGACATACAGGTCCAGGAACCGCCGGCTCCAGCTGTGGCCCA
>JAAZKI010000056.1 GCA_012799905.1 Lentisphaerota bacterium
ATCCTCTTCCTGGGCACCAATTTCACCTGCAACACCTGCATCCACGCCCTCGAAATCGAAGCCCGCGTCCCCGGACTCCACACCGAAGAGACGACCACGCTGCACGTCTGCGACGCTCAGGGCAAGTGGCATGCCATCGAACATCACTGGCATGCACCTAAAAAAGACTCCTATGTCGACATGGAACATATGGTCGCCAAAGCCGGCGGACTGCAATTCGGACTCGTTGGCAGCGGCATTTCCCGGCTCTGCAACGCCGAAATCCTCCGCCAAACCCTCCTGCCTATACTCCAAAAAACCCCAGAATGTGTCATCAGACGCCTCTCATCCAGCAATTATATCTGGGAATGATGCGTTATTATTTAAAGATAGACAACGACATCGCCAAACCGCCAACTCGATAATCTCCCCAGCCAGAATCATGCCAGACTTCCTTGATATGTATCGGCGCATGGTGCTCATCCGCACCTTTGAAGAAACCCTTAGCGACCTGTTCGGAAAAGGGGTCTTGGGCGGCACCTCGCATTTCTGCATTGGCCAAGAGGCCTGCGCCGTCGGCGTGATTGACGCAGCCCGCCCCACCGACTGGCTGGTCTCCAATCACCGCGGCCACGGCCATCTGCTCGCCCGCGGCCTGGATACTGCCAAGGTAATGGGCGAGCTGATGGGCAAAATCATCGGCTACTGCCGCGGCCGCGGCGGCTCCCAGCACCTTTGCGCCATGGACAAATGCTTTCTCGGCACCAATGGCATCACTGGCGGCGGCATCCCCATCGCGACCGGCGCGGCATTCGCCCTTAAATACCAGAAAACCGACCGCATCGCCATCGTCTTCTTCGGAGACGGCGCCAGCAATCAAGGCACCTTCCATGAAAGCCTTAATATCGCCTCCCTCTGGAAGCTGCCTATTCTCTTCGTTTGCGAAAATAACCTCTATGGCATGAGCAACCCGACCGCGAAGTCGTGCGCCAGCGGCACCATCGCCCCGCGCGCTGCTGCCTACGCCATGCCCGGCGCAGCTCACGACGGCTTCGACGTGCAAACCGTCTATGACGCTGCTTCTCAGGCCATTGCCCGCATCCGCGGGGGCGGTGGCCCCGAATTGCTCGAACTGATGACCTACCGCTTCTGCGGCCATTCGAAAAATGACCCAAGGGTCTACCGCACCAGGGAAGAGGAAGAAGAGATGCGACAGCGCGACTGCATCACTGTCCTCGAACAGAAGCTGCCAAGCCTGGGCTACGACTCGGAAACCATCACCCAAACTGCCCTCAGCGCGCGCCAGGAAGTCGCCAAAGCTGCTGAGGTCGCCTTGGCTGCGCCAACCGGCGGCCTGGCTGACGCCACCGAGGGAGTCTTTGCCTGAAGCATACTGCCATGCCCGAATTATACTACTCCAAAGCTGTTAACGAAGCCCTCGACGAAGAACTCGCCCGCGACCCGGCCGTCGTCCTCATCGGCGAAGACATCGGTCTCTACGGCGGCGCTTTCGGCGTGACCAAGGGACTGTTCGCCAAATACGGCCCGGAACGCATCTGGGAAACCCCGATCTCGGAAAACAGCTTCACCGGCCTGGCGGTCGGCGCAGCCATGCTCGGCGTCCGCCCAGTCGTGGAAATCATGTTCATGGACTTCATCGCCCTGGCTCTGGACCAGCTCCTCAACAGCGCCGGCAAACTCCACTACATGTACGGCGGCCAGGTCAAGGTTCCCATGGTGCTGCGGACTCCAGGCGGCGCCAAGGGCGGCTATGGCCCCAGCCATTCACAAATGCTCAGCAATCTCCTGGTCGGCATCCCCGGCCTTAAAGTCATTGCGCCCTCAACCGCGGCTCAGGCTAAAGGGATTCTGAAAAGCGCCATTCGCGACCCCAATCCAGTCATCGTGATCGAAAACAAACGCCTTTATCCGCAAAAAGGCGAAGTGCCCGACGACGATGACTTCACCCTGCCCCTTGACCGCGCCGTGGTAGCGTCCCCCGGCACTGACTTGTCGCTGTTCTGCTATTCATCAATGACCCCGGTCTGCGTCGCCGTCAAAAACGCGTTTCTGCAAACCGGCGTGAACATAGAGGTGGTCGACTTAGTCAGCCTCCAGCCCCTGGACACGGAGACTCTCTTTGCCAGCCTCCGCAAGACCGGCCGCGCTGTTATCGTTGAAGAAGCCTGCCTGACCGGAGGCGTCGGCGCGGAGTTATCCGCCCTGTTTGCCGAGCACTGCCTGGACTCCTTGGATGCGCCGATCGTGCGCGTCGCTGCCAAAGACGTTCCCATCCCTTCGTCCCTCGCCCTGGAAAAACTTGTCCTGCCCCAGCCGGAAGATATCATCACCGCTGTCAAGGAAAACCTAGCCTATTGACGCAGCGCAACTGTTTGCCCGCGCCACCACTATCACCAAAAACATTGGAGCTGTCACCATGCGTTACGAACTGATGCGTCCTAAGCACATCCGGGAAGCGATTGAGAAGCGTTGGCCTGTTATCTTGCCTCTGGGCGTATTGGAATACCACGGCGAGCACCTGCCAGTCGGCATGGACACCCTCGCTGTCGTGCGATGCGCTGAATTGCTCGAACAGGAAATGGACCTGGTTCTGCTGCCGCCCTTTTACTACGGCTCCGCCAGCTTCGCCGTCGAACCCCCGGAAGGACGCGGCACCGTCCACGTCAAATCCCAGGTACTCCTGCCCTTTGCCCGCGAACTTTTCCTCGGTCTGCTCCGGGTCGGCTTCCGCAATATCCATGCCTTTATCCATCACCAAAGCGAAAACTTCGCCTCGGGCATGCCGACCGACCTGGCCTTCCGACTCGCCTCCAAGCAAGTAATCCTCGAATTTCTGGACAAAACCCGCGGCGAAGGCTGGTGGGGAGACAATAGCATGGCCAACTACTACACAGAACACGACAGCCTGGACGCCAATCCCTTCAACTGGATTCAGACGCACCCACTGATGGACAGCGATATCATCAGCAAATACCCCTTTGACCACGCCGCCGAGGGCGAAACCTCGCTGATGATGGCGCTGTGCCCGGATACAGTCGACATGAACGACTACTCCGCAGAAAAATGGTACCTGGAAAGCGCCACTAAGGCCAGCCGCGAACTGGGAGAAAAAGGCGTCGCCATGATCCTTGAACGCATGCGCAAAATCCTGAAAAACTGATTTCTGGGCTACTATAAGGCCAAAATCTCGGTTTTTGGGGACTTTTGCCGCTTTGCGGCTGTGGACGTGGTGGACGTAGTGGACAGAGTGGACGGTGATTGCCTGAAATGCTTCCCCGTCCCATCCGCCCTGCCTCGACTGAGCAGTCGAGACAACCAACAGACCAGACCGCACGTCCGCATGTAATCTCATCTGACAAAGCAACAGCCCTAAAAACAAAACTTCCGTGTATTCTGTGTATTCAGTGGTTAAAAAAACAACCATAGACAAAATTTTCGTGTTTTTCGTGTTTTTTCGTGGTTAAAAAATTAAGTTGTGGACACCAGCCCACCCCAACTGCGGCTCCGCAGCGCCGCCTGGAAACAACTATGTCCGACATCACCCAACAAGCTTCCTGGCAGGCCTTGCAGGCTCATTACCGCGACTTCAAGGACGTCCACCTCCGCGACTTATTCGCAGCCGACCCAGGCCGAGGGCCGAACTTCAGCGTCGAGTTTGACGATATCCTCCTGGACTACTCAAAAAACCGCATCACCGCAAAGACCATGTCGCTGCTGTTCGAACTTGCACGCTGCTCCGGCTTGAGCCAGGCGATTGACGACATGTTCAGCGGCAAGCCAATCAATGCGACGGAAGGCCGGCCTGTCCTGCACATCGCCCTGCGCAACCGCTCCAACCGCCCAATTTTAGTCCAGGGCCAGGACGTGATGCCCGCTGTCAACGCCGTGCTTGAGCGCATGGCCGTTTTCGCTCGCAGCGTCCGCTCCGGCGAATGGCGCGGCTTCACAGGCAAGCCCATCCGCAACATCATCAACATCGGCATCGGCGGCTCTGACCTGGGACCGAAAATGGCGTATGAAGCTCTTAAAGCATACGCCGCCGACCACCTCCGAGTCGAATTCGTCTCCAATGTCGACGGCTTCCATCTCGCTGATACGCTGCGCGGCCTGGACGCTGCCGAGACCCTGTTCATCATCGCCTCCAAGACCTTCACCACCCAGGAGACCATGACCAATGCGGAAAGCGCCCGGGCTTGGCTCCTCAAGTCTTTAGGCGATCAAGGCGCCGTAGCCCGCCATTTTGTCGCTGTCTCCAGCAATTCCAAATTAGTCGAGAAATTTGGCATTGACACTGGCAACATGTTCGAGTTCTGGGACTGGGTGGGCGGCCGCTATTCGATGTGCTCAGCCATTGGCCTGCCGATCATGGTCGCCATCGGGCCAGAGCAATTTTTCGATTTTCTGGCCGGCTTCCACGCCATGGACGAGCATTTCCGGACTGCACCCTTTGAGCGCAACCTGCCTGTGATCCTGGCCCTGCTTGGGGTTTGGTACAACAACTTCTTCGGCGCCCAAAGCTATGCGATTCTGCCCTATGACCAGGCCATGCACCGCTTTGCCGCCCATTTGCAGCAAGTTGACATGGAAAGCAACGGCAAGTCCGTCGACCGTCAAGGCCAGCCCGTCACCTGGCAGACCGGCCCGATCATCTGGGGCGAACCAGGAACTAACAGCCAGCACAGCTTTTTCCAGCTCCTGCACCAGGGCACCAAGCTCATCCCGGCTGACTTCATCGGCTTCTGCCGCTCCAACACCCCGGTTGGCGACCACCACCAGAAGCTCCTGGCTAACTTCGTGGCTCAGACCGAGGCCCTGGCCTTCGGCCGCACCACCGCCGAAGTGTTCGCAGCCGAACCAGGCATCACGCCAGAACTGGCCGCCCAGAAAACCTTTGCCGGCAACCGCCCCACCAACACCATCATCGCGGACCAGCTCACCCCAGCCACACTCGGCAAGCTGATGGCCATGTA
>JAAZKI010000083.1 GCA_012799905.1 Lentisphaerota bacterium
AAAATCGGCGTTTGGAGCGCTCTTTTCCGAGACTGCGGCTTTACATTCCTTCCGGCTGGGAATACATTAACTCGAAGAGTCGCTTGCAGGCAAAGCGGCTGTTTTGCCACTTTTTTCCGCTCCCTGTTCCGCCGGGACACCCTATATGTCACCACGTCAACCGACAATCTGGATCATGGCCGGCGAGGAATCCGGCGACGGCTACGGTGCGCGAGTCGCCACGGAGCTGCTGCGACTGCGACCTGACCTGCGTGTGAGCGGCATGGGCGGCGCGCAAATGCGAAACGCCGGCGTCGAACTCATGGTTGACTCGGCTGAACTGGGCGTCGTCGGCTTTGTCGAAGTCTTAAAAAGCCTGTCTTTCTTTGTCCGCCTGCTGAATCAAATGGCGGCGACAGCTCGCCGTGAACGGCCTGACGCTGTCTTGCTTATCGACTACCCAGGCTTCAATCTGCGCCTGGCCGAACGGCTCTGCGCCGCCGATATCCCAGTAGTCTATTACATCAGCCCGCAAGTCTGGGCCTGGAAGAAAAACCGCATCCCTAAAATAGCCCGCGACGTGACCCGGCTGTTGTGCATTTTCCCGTTTGAACCGGCCGTGTATGAAGGCTCTGGCCTTGACGTCCGCTTTGTCGGCCACCCCCTGTTGGAAATCCTGGCGCCGCTCCGCCATGCCCCTGCTACGCGCGATCAGAATCTCATCCTTTTGCTGCCTGGCAGCCGCACCTCTGAAATCCAACGCCTCCTGCCGATTTTTCTCGACACTGTGCATACTCTGCACCGTCAACACCCGGAGTGGCGCTTTGTCATGCCGCTGCCGCGTGAATCCTGCGCCAACCTGGCTCGGGACATCATCCAGGCTCGGCCGCCGGACAGCACCCCGGAAGTGACCATCACCGTCGGCGACACCCGGCAATGGATGCGTCGCGCCGCTGCTGGCTTGGCTGCCAGCGGGACGGTCACCGTCGAAGCCACTATCCTGGAACTGCCGCTCGTGGTCGCTTACAAATTTGGCTGGCTGACTGGCAAATTGGCCCGCCGCCTGGTCAAACTGCCGTTCGTCTCCATCATCAATTTAGTGACGAACCGCTCTGTCTTCGTCGAATGTTTGCAGGATGACGCCACCCCTGCCAAACTAGCCCCGGCCCTGCTTGACATCATGCCCGGCGGCCAACGCCGCCAGGAAGTCTTTGACGGCATCCGGGAATGCATCAGCAGCCTCGGCTGCACCACCCGGGCCAGCGCCGCCGTCGCCCGAAATCTTCTCGAAGTCGCCGGCCTCCCTGACTCCTGACTATTCCACGTTGCAACGCCTACTTAAAATACTATCATGACTTGTTCGACTGAACCATTAGGAATCACTGTTCTCGGCAGCGGCAGCCGCGGCAATGCCATGCTGATTCATAGCGGCGACGCCGGCATCCTGATCGATGCCGGCTTCAGCCTCAGAGAGCTCCGCCGCCGCTTGCGAGCAGCTAACCTACCGGAATCGATTGTCCGGGGAATCATCGTCAGCCACGAGCACAAAGACCATGTCAGCGGCCTGCGCGTCTGCGCCAACCATTTCCAAGTTCCGGTATTCATGACCAGAAAATGCGCTGATGTCATGCGGCGCCGCGAGACTGGCTTGGGACAGCTGTCGCTGTTCGCCCCAGGGGGCGCTTTTTCCGTCAGTTCCTTTGAGATTGAGCCGTTCTCCGTTTCGCACGACGCCAACGACCCAGTCGCCTTTGTGGTACGGCAGGGCCACTACAAAATCGGCATTGCCACCGACCTTGGCCATGCTGGCAGCACGGTTGAATACAAATTGCGCCAATGCAACACCATCGTCCTGGAGAGCAATCACGACCTCAACCTACTGGCCGCTTCCCAGCGCCCCTGGGCCTTGAAGCAGCGCATTATGGGACGGCATGGCCACCTGAGCAACGTCGCCTGCGTGGAACTCTTGCAGCGAGTCGTTGATTCCTGCACCAAGAACATCATTCTCGCCCATATCAGCCGGGAATGCAACCGGCCTGACATTGCTGAAGAAACGACCCGGCGCGGCCTGGCTCAAATTGCGCGGTCGGACATTGAATTGACCATCGCTGGCCAGGACAATCCGTCGGCGACCGTCTGGAACAGTTTTTAAGGCCATAGCCGCCATGACAGAGGCTCCTGAACCATTGTTGAAAGTCTGCGGTCTGCGCGTATGGTTTCCCATTCGCAAAGGCGTCCTGAACCGAGTCGCCGGGCAAGTCCGGGCTGTTGACGGCGTTTCCTTCACCATTCTTCCTGGCGAGACCCTGGGGCTGGTCGGCGAGTCTGGCTGCGGCAAGACGACCCTTGGCCGCGCCCTCATGGGCCTGGAAAAACCAGTCGGCGGGCGGATTATCTTCGACGGACAGGACCTCGGAACCCTGACTAGGCAGGCACGCCGCCAGTTGCGGCGGCATAGCCAGATGATCTTCCAGGACCCTTTTTCCTCGCTCAACCCGCGCATGACTGTCCAGGAGTTGGTCACCGAAGGCCTTGTCCATCACCGGCTTCTCCAGGGTCGCACCCGCACGGATGCGGCGCGGGAGCTGCTGGCATCCGTCGGCATGGACGCTGACTGCCTGTACCGTTATCCACATGAATTTTCCGGCGGTCAGCGCCAGCGCATCAGCTTGGCGCGCGCCTTGGCGTTGCAGCCGCATTTTCTGGTCTGCGACGAGCCGGTGAGCGCCCTAGACGTCTCGGTTCAGGCTCAAGTCATCAACTTATTGCTGGACTTACGCGAGCGCTACGGCCTGGCGTACTTGTTCATCTCGCACGACCTAAGCGTTGTCCGGCTGATGTCGCATCGGGTCGCGGTGATGTACCTGGGCAAAATCGTTGAAAGCGGCGCCACCTCTGCGGTCATGGAAACAGCCCGCCATCCCTACACTCGGGCTTTGCTCTCTGCCGTCCCCCGGCCTGGCAAGCATCAGGACAAGCGCATCATCCTGACCGGCGACTTGCCCTCGCCAGCGTCTCCGCCGCCTGGCTGTCCCTTTCATCCACGCTGTCCGCAGGCGCTTCCGGTTTGCGCACAGCAAGCGCCGCCGGTTCACACCCTGGATAACGGGCACTCGTGGGCCTGCCATATTACCCCGGACTGAGAATTCAGGACTAAAGTCCTGACACTGAACAGAGATTTTCCATGTCCAAGGCTTCCATGTCCTCGTCCTCTGCAACACCTCGGATTGCCGAGGTGGTTTTCAACATATCCCTGGACAAGGGCTTCGACTATTTCATTCCAGACGCCTTGTTGGGCCAGGTTCGCCCAGGCGTCCGGGTTCGCGTCCAACTCAAGCACTCTGAGCGTCCTGCCTATGTGATTGCGGTCAAGTCGCACTCTGAGTACGCTGAGTTGAAGCCGATTCTTGCCCTTGAGAGTTCCCGGCAGCAGATTCCGGCTGCTCTGCTTCGTTTGAGCGACTGGCTTGCCGACTATTATTGCTGCCCGCGCGAGCACGCTATCCGGGTTTTGTTGCCGGCAGTCGTCCGCAGCGGGAAGATGGCGCACAAGCGAGTGACGTACATTTCCCTTGGCTTAAAGTCTGCCAACGTTGACGCTGACTACGAGAAACTCACTCCTAAGCGCAAGCAGGTGATCACGACCCTTCGTCAATATGGCTCCATGCCCTTGCAGGAACTCCTGGAGCTGTCTGGCGCCTCGGCCGGAGTTGTGACTGCGCTATGCCAGGACGAGTGGCTGGTCAAGAGCCTGCAAGTGGTCGCCCGCGACCCTTTCCAAAACGACCTCATTCAGCCGGATTCGCCCCGTGTCCTGACAGAAACACAGCAGCAGGCTCTGACCGCGATCAATGCTTCCCTTGACCGCCAGGACAGCCAGGTCTTTCTCCTCCACGGCGTCACTGCCAGCGGCAAAACTGAAGTCTACCTCCAAGCCATCCAGCGCTGTCTTGAACTCGGCCGCGAAGCCATCATCCTCGTCCCTGAAATCTCCCTCACCCCCCAGACCTGCGAGATTTTCCGCCGACGTTTCGGAGACATGGTCAGCGTACTGCACAGCAGCCTCAGCGACGGCGAACGTTTTGACGAGTGGACGCGCATCAACGAAGGCCGGTCGCAGATCGCCATCGGCGCGCGCTCCGCGCTGTTTGCGCCATTCCGGTCTTTGGGGCTGATTGTCGTTGACGAGGAACACGAGGGCAGCTATAAGCAGGAGGACTCGCCGCGTTATCATGCCCGCGACGTCGCAGTCGTCCGCGGCAAGATGGAGAAGGCGACCGTGGTGCTGGGCACGGCGACGCCCTCCCTGGAATCCTACTACAACTGCCAAAACGGCCGCTATCAGCTGCTGGAAATGCCGGAGCGAGTGGAAAACTACCGACTGCCGACGGTCGAAATCATTGACATGGCCCAGGAAGCCGCCATGGCTGGCAGGGCTCAACTTTTCTCCAAGCGCCTGCGCGAGCTGGTTCAGGAACGCCTGCGCCGCGCTGAACAGATCATCCTGTTCCTGAACCGACGCGGCTACGCCACCCAGCTTCTCTGCCCTGACTGCGGCTTTGTCGCAACCTGCGACAATTGCAGCATTGCCTACACCTACCACCGGCAGGCCGGGCTGCTGCTCTGCCACCTCTGCGGCGCACAGATCGGCGCACCGGACAAATGCCCCAGCTGCGGCAAGGACGGAATCCGCTATACCGGCGTCGGCACCGAAAAAATTGAGGCCGCGGCTCGGGCCGTGTTTCCCAAGGCCGAAATCGCCCGGATGGACTCTGACACCATGACCAGCAAGGACTCCTACCGGATCGTGCTGGATGCGTTCCGAGCCGGTCGGATTGACATCCTTATCGGCACCCAGATGATCGCCAAGGGCCTTGATTTCCCCAATGTCACCTTAGTCGGCATCATCCAGGCTGACAGCGGCCTTTACCTGCCAGACTTCCGCAGCAGCGAACGCACCTTCCAGCTGATCACCCAGGTCTCGGGTCGGGCTGGCCGCGGCGAGGTCAACGGGCATGTCATCCTGCAAACATACACGCCGTATCATTTTGCCTTGCAGACGGCCATCCGGCACGACTTCGCAGCCTTCTATGCCGAGGAATTTCCCAGCCGCCAGGCCCTGGCCTTCCCGCCCTGCACGCACATGGTCATCGTCCATTTCCGCAGCACGGAATTCGAGCTGGCTCGGCAGGCGGCAGAGGAATTCGCCGCGGAAACGACGCCGTTGCTTCCGGAAGGCACCCAGGTGATCGGCCCCATGCCAGCGCCGCTGGCCAAGGTCAAGACTTATCACCGCTTTCAACTGCTCCTGCGCGGTGAAAAAATTCTGGCCATCATCCGCATCCTCCGACCTCGGACGGTCGGGCGCAAGCCGCCGAAAAACGTCGATATCTACGTTGATGTCGATCCGCGCAGCCTGTTGTGATAACGCCTAAGCCCCCCGGGCTAAAGCCCGGGCACTGGACAGAACGACCCGCGACCCTAAAAAAAGCCCCTCGCCCCTAAAAAAGCCCCTCGCGGACAACGTAATCCAAGCTCAACTCGCCCCTCGCCCCTCGCCCCTCGCCCCTAAAAAAAGCCCCTCGCCCCTAACAGTTCACCCTTCCTGCTTTTTCTTTTTTGGCTTGACCGGTTCAAAGCTGGTGATGCTGGGTCGCCGGGCGTGCACGCTCTCAGCCTCAGCGCAGAATTGCTCCTGGACAGACAACGCGCCGGCCTTTTTGAACTGAGGTGACAGCCAGGTTCCGTCCGGCTGCAAAACACGGCTCTTGGGCGGACCTGGCGTGCAATAGAGGCGCATCATCTCAATCAGCCGCTTCTTGGCCTGCTGGTCAATGACAGGTACAAGCAATTCCACGCGGCGGTCGAGGTTGCGGGGCATCCAGTCCGCGCTGGAGATGAACACGTTCGGCTTGCCGCCATGATGGAAATACATGATGCGGGCATGTTCAAGGAACGCGTCCACAATGCTGACTACCGAGATGTTCTCGCTCAAGCCCGGCACGCCCGGCCGCAGACAGCAGATGCCGCGCACATTCAGCATTACCTTGACACCGGCCTGCGACGCATTGTAGAGGGCGTCAATAAGCCGCCTGTCACTCAATGAATTGACCTTGACCATAATCAGGCTGCGCTGACCGCCCTTACTGCGGGCGATTTCATCCTCGATCAATTCCAGCAGGCGCTGCCGGATCGCGACCGGGGACATGGACAGCTGCCGGAATTGCCGCAGCGTCGAATAGCCGGTGATGGCATTGAAGAAAGCCGAAGCATCCTGGCCATATTCGGGATGACACGTAAAGTAGCTCACATCTGAATAGATGCGAGCCGTGGATTCATTGTAATTGCCGGTGCCGAAATGCATGTAGCGCCGGATGCCGTCGCCGTCCTTCCGAATGACCAGGCAGACTTTGGAATGCGTCTTCAGGCCCTTCACGCCGTACAGCACCTGGACGCCGGCTTCCAGGAGCGCTTCGGCGTCAATCATGTTGCGCTCCTCGTCAAAACGCGCCTTCAGCTCCACCAGTGCAGTGACGCTTTTGCCGTGCCGGGCGGCCTTGGCCAGCGCCGCGACAATCGGGCTGGTGCGGCTGGTGCGATACAGCGTAATCTTAATCGCCAGCACCTTGTCATCCTCGGCAGCCTCCTCGATAAAACGCACCACCGGGGCGAAATCCTCGTAGGGATGGACTAAGAGAATATCCTTGCGCGCCATGGCTTTGAACATCCCGTCGCGCAAGTCTGCGTTCATCGGCGGCAGCGGCGTCCAGGACGGACGGCGCAGGTCATCAAAGCCGGGCAGTGACGTCAACCGCATAAACGTCGCCAGGCCCGTCGGCCCCGGCGTCAGAAATACGTCCCGCGCCTGCACTGACAATTCTCGCTGCAAAAACGCCTGCATAAGCTCAGACGCCCGGCCATCCAATTCCAGACGCACGCAGGGACTCGACTTACGCGATTGCAGCACTCGCCACATGTCTTCGCTGAGGTCCTCTCCCGCGCCTTCATCCACGGTGATGTCGTTATTGCGGGTAATGCGGAAAGCGACGCATTCCTGGACTGTTTCGCCTGGGAACAACTCTTCCGGCCAGAAGCTGACGACGTCATCCAAAAGCAAATGCCGCACCGCCTTGTCAGGCTGCGTTGGCAGCACGACATGCCGGTCCAGGATAGCAGGCAGAGGAACGACCGCGTAGCGCCGCGTCCGGCAACGCGGAGCGGGCGCCAGGCGCACGGCCAGATTCAAGCCGAGGTTGGTGAGGCGCGGGAAGGTACGACCGCCGCCAACCGCTGCCGGCGCCAGCACCGGCGCAATCGCGCCAACGAAATGATCACGCAGATAAGCGGCCTCCTCCGGCTCCAGGTCCTCTTTTTTGCACACTCTGACCAGGCCTCGCGCTGCCAAGTCGCGCTCAAGCTCATCCAACTGACGATAGACTGCTGCCAGCAAGGCCCTGGCCTTGATGTCAATCGCGGCCAGCTGCGCTTCCGGTGACAAGCCAGCCAGGTCAGAGATATTGACCCCTTCGTCAATCAACAGACGCAGCCCGCCGACCCGTACCATGAAGAATTCGTCCAGGTTCGAGGCTGTAATAGCAAGGAATTTCAAGCGTTCCAAGAGCGGCATTGAGGTCACTTCCGCCTCTTCAAAAACGCGCCGGTCAAAGTCCAGCCAGCTCAATTCCCGGCTGAAGTAACGATTGTTGTCTTGTTTCAAGGGGAGTTTCGACATTTTTTCACCGCCATTTCTGCAATTTGGCACGCGGATACCATGACTGCGGCGCCGTCATTGTTTCAGGATAATCTCCAGGCCGAACAACTCTGTGAAGAAAGCGCCCTTATGGGTCACTGCAAGTCTTTCCAGACTCAAGTCGCGGACGTTGGGGATGCGGAAGACGAGACTCGTCTCGGTCAATTCGAGTTCAGCCTTCTCCACTCGACGGGAGTGCGTACGGTCAAAGCAATCGGCCAGGCGGAGAATCGCGATCAGCTTTGCGATCAGCAGTCTCTCCTCCCGGTCGAGTCCATTGAATTCCGGGTCGCTGAAAGTCGGCCGCACATGGCGATGGTAGCGCGCCACGCAGGCGGCCAGCGTCTTTTCTCTTTCACTCAGGCCGAACAAATCGCTGTTCTGGATCAGGTACTGGGAATGCAGGTGGTGGCTGCGGTTGCTGACATAGAGGCCGATCTCGTGCAGCAGGCCGGCGACATGCAAAACCAGGAGAGAACTGCGGCTGAAAGTATGCCGCGTTGACAAGACCTTGGCAATCTGCATGGCCAAGTTAGTGACCAGCAGGGCGTGCTGTTCGTCAAAGCAATAATGGCGCCCCAAGGCCAGGGCGGCGTCAATCACCTGATTGTGGAAGACCTTGTAATTGACATTGCGGCCGACCAGCTCGGCCAGCAGCCCTTCTCGCATGCCCTGATTGGTGACATAGACCGTCTTGCGCCCCATCCGGCGCGCCAAGGACGTATAGGTCATCAAGGCCGGCGCCAGCGTCTCCGCCACCTGGTAGCTGAAGCGGAAATTCCGCACCAGCTGGTCCGGCGTGCTGCGCAGGACATCTTGCAAGAACTCCTCCAGCTCCGTGGTGGGGACGACCAGCAGGCCGTCCGCCGGCCACTCTTTGCGCAAGGCCCGCATCGCGTCCCGAATCAATCCGCCCGAGAGCATCAGCTCGAATTTCTTCCTAACGCCCTGCAAGGGGCCGTGCACCTGCTCAACCATGCGGCCGACTTGCGTATCCATGATTTCCCGGAACTGCACCGATTCCAGGCCCAGGCCCTCATCCTGCTGCACTAAACGCAAGGCGCCGAAATGATGGCTTTGGAAAAACCGCACCCTGCCCTTTTCAACTGCCAGCACATCTGTGCCCCCCGCGCCCATCTCCACGCACAGCACCGCCCCATTGCTGCCAAACGGCTTGCGGTCAATGTACGGCAAAATGCTCAAAAACATGCACCGGCCGGTGTCCTGCGCGTCCAAAACGCGGACTTCCAGGCCGGTAGCGATAAAGACGCGGTCAAGAAACGCCTCGCGATTGGCAGCTTCACGGACAGCGTTGGTGGCGACGACCAGCAGGCTGGAAGGGAGGAGGGGCACGCCATTCTCCGCCAAGATGATCTTGAAGGTATTCAGGGCTCGGATGCATTCCGTCATGGTCTCGCTGCCGATAGAGCCGGTTTTGAAACAATCGGCGCCCAGGGAGACATTCTGCTCCGGCTTGTCCAAAATATGGAGTTGACGCTGTTCGTCAACCTGGCCGATAATCATCCGAACCGATGCGGAGCCGATTTCAATGACGGCAACCGGATTCACCCGCGTGCGGTTCACCCGTGTGCGCTTGGGCTTGAGCGTGCTTTTTGGTGTTGTCTTCATCTTCTGCCTTGTTCTGCCTCTGTCCCATCAAACCTCGGCGCTGTCATCAACTCTTGCTTGAAATCTGCTGACGCGCCCAACCGGCAGCGCCCTGTGCTGTCGCCCGGTCGCCAAGTTTAGCGGTGACGACCTTGAACGTGCCGACAAAAGGCGGCATGACCCTGGCCGCAGCCGCCTCAGCGACCTCGCTCTTGAACAACGTCGGCATGGCCTCGACTAAGCCGCCGCCGAGCACGACGATGTCAGGGCCGAGCAGATTGACGGCATTGCTGACGGCGACGCCGATCCACCGGGCGGCCTGCCTGATGATGTCTTCCACGGCGCGGTCGCCATTCTTGATTGAATCGGCCAGCATATTGCTGCGGATAGCGGCGACATCCGTGCCGGCGTTTTTCAGCAGCCAGGGCGCTGTGCCGCGCTGGGCAGCGGCGGTGGCTACCGCAATAGCCATTCGGCTAGCCAGCGCTTCCAAGCAACCGCGACGGCCACAGCCGCACTGCGGGCCGTCAACCATCATCTGCAGATGGCCGATTTCCATGACGGAGCGATGCGCGCCCGTGAAAATGTCGCCCTTGTAAACGCAGCCTCCGCCAATGCCGGTGCCCGGAAAAACCCCTAAAACGCAATGGCCATTTTTGCCGGCGCCAAAACAGTATTCGCCGAAAACACCGGCGTCAACGTCATTTAAAACAGCGGCCGGACATTTGAATTCCGCTTCCAAGATTTTTTTCAGTGGGACGTTGGTCCAGCCCATGTTCGCCGCGCTGAGCAGAACGCCGCAGGTGTGGTCCACCGGGCCGGGGCAGCCCATGCCAATCCCGGCCAACTGCTCCGGGCTGGCGCCGGCATTGTCCAAGGCCTCGCGAATCGTCTGAAAAATACGCTGAAGGGTGGCTTCCT
>JAAZKI010000133.1 GCA_012799905.1 Lentisphaerota bacterium
AACGTCCACTAAAGTCCATTGTCCACTGTCCACTAAAGCGCCTTACCCTAATTCTCTCACTGCGCATTGCCCATTAACCAAAATTTCGGTTATATTGATATTGGAGTCACCGAAATGAAAACAGCAAACACACATCGCAAAATTTCGTCCATTCCCGATTTCTGGGAATCGCCCTCGCTTGAGGAACTTGCATTGCGCCAGAATGTTCAACCCCTGGCAAATGTACGAGCCTTGTTTGGAACCTGGCCCGGTGACGATGACGACGGGTTTGAAGCCTCTATTGATGAACTTCGGCATCGGGAGATTGACGGAGGGCGGAAAAACAAGAAATCCCCCCGGGAGTAGTCACTTTAACTATGAGCAACCAGACCAACACCAGCGCAAATCTTGGATTTGAGAACAATCTCTGGCGGGCGGCGGACGCTTTGCGCTCTAATATGGATGCAGCCGAGTACAAGCACGTCGTCCTTGGCCTGATTTTTCTGAAATACATCTTCTCAGACGCCTTTGAAGAGCAGCACGCCAAGCTCGAAGCTGAACGCGATCAAGGAGCTGACCCCGAGGACGCTGACGAGTACCGGGCCGTCAATATCTTCTGGGTGCCGACACAAAAATCTGGAGGCATTAGGCTATGGCGAATAAGGATCAACTAAGCCGCAAGAGCTTTGCAGCGTTGCTGGCTGACGTGAAGCTGCGCATACAAACAGCGCAGACCCGCGCTATGCTGGCTGTCAACTCAGAGCTGACCAGGCTCTACTGGGACATTGGACGCATGATTGACGTCCGCCAGAAACTCGAAGGATGGGGTTCAGGCGTTATCCCACAGCTGGCAACAGAGCTGAAGAACGAAATGCCGGAACTCAAGGGATTCTCAGAACGGAATATAGACCGGATGATCGCCTTTTATCGGAACTATCCTGACCCGACGGCAATTTTGCAACAAGCGGTGGCGAAATTAGGCGATGAAACTGTATGTAAGCTACAACCAATTGATAACCAATCAGATATAATTTCGCCACAAGCGGTGGCGAAATTAGGAGCTGATGCTGTGTGGAAGTCTCAACTGCTTGATAGCCAATTAGATGTAATTTTGCAGCAGCCTGCTGCAAAATTGGCTCAAAATTCAATTTCGCCACAGGCGGTGGCGAAATTAGGAGCTGATGCTGCGTGGAAGTCTCAACTGCTTGATAGCCAATTAGATATAATTTTGCCGCAAGCTGCGGCAAAATTCGGAAGTACAGGAATCGCGCTATTGAGACAGCGCAAGTCATCGAAGAGCTTATTGGGTTGGCGCGTGATATGCGCGAGGCAACGCGACGCGGCGAGGAATTGGGGTTGACCGAAGACGAAGTGGCCTTTTATGACGCCCTGGAGGTCAACGACAGCGCTGTGGCTGTGCTCGGTGACAAGACGCTGCGATTGATTGCACAGGAATTAGTGAAGTCGGTGCGGAACAGTATCACTAGTGACTGGACAGTGCGTGAGAACGTCCGCGCCGGGATGCGGGTGATTATCAAGCGCATCCTTCGCAGGTACGGCTATCCGCCAGACAAGCAGGCGAGGGCGACCGAACTCGTTCTCGAACAAGCCGAGGTGCTGTGCAAAGACTGGACAGAATGAGAATGGCTGGTAATTTACATTCAGAGCCGTTTGTCTAAGCCTGGAGACACGATGACTTCCGTTGCAAAAGATTTTGAGCCTTTGGTTCGTTTTGAGTGTTTGGAGCAGGAGATTTGCTCCTTTGGGAAGCCTGAGTGGGAGTCTACGCTCCATGCGCTTGTCTCTCTGCATCGGGCGAGCATTTTACCGGCCATGCATGGCATGCCTTATGAATGTGAGCATCTCGGCCCCGGCTATTATTACGGCCCTGCCTTTGGCCACTGGGACGTAGTCCATACTATCCTGGACAGCGTGGATGTTGAGCCAGAACACGCGAAACGCCAGATTTTGAATGATCTTTACTGGATGCAGGAAGACGGTTTTTTAGCCGGGGTGATGTATTTTCGCAAAGATGGCACTTATTCTCATCAAAAGGATACGACTCATCCACCGCTCTGGCCGTTTGCAGTGGAAGAGTATTGCCGGGTGACTGGAAACGATGAGTTGAAACAGCACGCTCTTCCGTACTTGACGCGTCAGATTGGCTGGTATGAGCGGAATCGTCAACTTCCAGATGGCGGCTTTTACTATACGGATGTGACCGGGAATCGCAAGAATGAGTGCGGATCCGATGACAGTATCCGCTTTACGCCGCCTCCTGGGCTGGTCGCCTGTGTGGATGCATGTTCGCATGTCTATGCACTGTATGCTTTTGCAGCGCAATGGGGCGGCGCCGAAGAATATGCGGCAAAGGCAGAGACCTTGAAACAGCTGATCCAGGAAAAACTTTTTTCAGAACGCACTGGCTTTTTCCATGATGCTGGGTCGAATCTTCGTTATACTTTTGACGGTTTTTGGCCGTTGGTATGCGGCGCGGCCTCTCTGGAACAGGCTGAGCGGGTTGTGCGCGAGTGGCTGCTTGCGCCGGAACGATTTTTCACGGCGCATCCAATTCCCTCGGTCGCGCTGTGTGAGCCCGGCTTTGAGCTTCGCATGTGGCGCGGGCCGTCCTGGAACAGCATGACCATGTGGACCCTGCTCGGATGTATGCGCTATCAGCAGTATGAAGCAGTTCGGCAGGTTGCGCAACGGGTGTTGGATGCAACGGCCGAGCAGTTCCGCCGTACGGGTAAATTGTGGGAGTTCTACCATCCGGACCTGGGTGAGCAAAGTGCGCTTACCCGCAAGCCTTACAATAAGGAAGCCAATATGCCATGTTCCGATTATCTTGGGCATAATCCGCTTTTTGCAATTGCCCGAATGTGGAAAAAAGCCGGAGAAGAAATGGCTTGAGGCAACGCTGCATGTAGCCCAAGCCGCCCCTCGCCCTTAATTCTCGCCCCTCGCCCCTAACGAATTATGAATTATGAATTATGAATTATGAAATGCGCCTCGGCATTCAACATTCAGCATTCAACATTCAACATTCAACCCCTCGCCCCTAACGAATTATGAATTATGAATTATGAATTATGAAATGCGCCTCGGCATTCAGCATTCAACATTCAGCATTCAGCATTCAACATTCAACCCCTCGCCCCTCGCCCCTCGCCCCTCGCCCCTCGCCCCTATTTTGCTGTCCACTAATAAGTTACGGAGATGCAGATGAGATTCTTTTCGACGCTAATGATGTTTATTGCCTCTGTCACACTGGCTCAGAACCTTGTAACGAATCCAGACATGAAACAGCTGAATGATCAGGGAAAACCTGTGGGCTGGAATCAGTTTCAAAAAGGGAACCTTCGGATACCCGGCGATGACGGCGCCGACTTCACGTTGTTTCAGCCTGATGACAAGGACGCGACCATCACCTCCAACATAAACCCCGAACCCAATGTCCCGTATACTTTTTCTTTCCAAGCCAAGAGCACTGAAGGCAGTTTGATGCATTGCTATTTCGAGTGGTTCAAGAACATCAGTGGCAAGCGGGTTTACGGCGGTGGCGCATCGGTGAAAAAACGCACTGCGCCGACGGAATGGACGGCCTACACAGTGCCATTCATGCTGCCTGATGACTTTCATTATGGCTATGTGGCGATGCGTTCACTCAATGGCAAGGCATTGTCCATTAAGGGATTAGAGGTTAAGAGGGCAGCCATTCAAAAAGATGTGGACACGGGCGGCTTGTGGAACTTAGATGCACTGAAGGAGCGTTTTACCGCGAAAGGCGTCATTGTCCGCAACGATGAGCCGGCAACTCTGTATTCGATTCCTGTAGAGTCTGGCAAGAGCTATAGTTTTTCGTATGATGCTTGCGGCAATGGCCCCATTGACCCGGCGTATCCATTCCATGAGATAAAGATCAAGTTTATTCCTTCCATGCAGGGAGGCATCTCGGCAAACGATGTGTCGAATACGCCCCAGCGGAAATTCCATAAATTCAAGGTTCCAGAGGGGCGCGATATCACGCGTTTGTCTGTGGAATTTGGCGTCAATACGCGCAGCAGCCAGGCTGAAGTGCTGTTCAGCAATATGAAGCTGGAAGAGATTATACCAGACCCGCGGGATGACTGGCGTTTTGAAATGGTGAAGCCTTTCTACCGGGACGTTATTTTTGAATCCCAGGCGCTGGAGGCGATGGAATGTCAACTGCTGACTGACGGGAACGCGGCATCCTGTGAAGTTGAGTTTAATGGCGAGCAATTCCGCCAGCCGGTGAATGGCGATCGCGATGTCCTTATCACTATCCCCATCAAGGAGTTAAAGGATGGGGCGTATTCGCTGACTTGCAAGGTTCGCGATCAAGACGACAAAGTGTTGAAGTCGTTCTCTAAGAAAATTCTAAAGGTGCCGCCAGCGCCGGTTGAAGTCATTTGCAAAGAAGACCGCTATATGTACGTCAATGGAGAGCCGTTTTTCCCGAATATGATGAACATGCGAGGCTGGTCAGAGGATTATGTGTATTATGCTGCACGCCATGGTGTTAACCTGTCTATTACGCGTCCCGGGGCAACCGAGGAAGAGACGCTGAAAAGGCTGGATTTGGCAGAAAAGTACGGCATGAAGGTCGTCCTCAATGGAGGCTGGGCTGACGGCAAAGCCGTTTCCTACGACACCTTCCGAAAGAAATTGGAAGAGATGTTCACGCCAGCGGTTCGTCGGCATCCGGCATTTTTGTTTTATTTTATGATTGACGAGCCTTTCTGGGGCGGGAAACCTTTCGAGCCTCTTCAGAAAACCTACGAGATATACCGTGAGTTTGATCCGTATCACCCGGTCTGGATTAACGCGGCCCCGCGCGGTGAAATCACTGATTTGCGGCCATACGCTGATGCGTGCGATGTGTACGGATGCGATATTTATCCGGTTCCGGCGCCGAATTCACATTCCGGGCTGGAGGACAAGATGATGACCAGCGTCGGAAAATATACTGAGCGCATGAATGAGGTAACGCGTTGGCGGAAGCCAATCCTGATGATCTTGCAAGGTTTTGGCTGGGGAGAAAACCCCGAATGCGGGCCGTTGGGACGGGCTAAATACCATCCAAGCCAGGAAGAGATGCGTTTTATGCTTTTTGACACCATGGTCAATGGCGCGACCGGTGTGGAGCAGTGGGGCACCAATCATGTAAAAGATGCAGACTTTCTGGAATTGGTCTTGGACACTTGCGAAGACTTGCATGCGTTCTCTGGGTTATTCCTGCATGGCAAGCAATTGCCGAATGCAGCCGCGACCAGTGCGGCGCTGCGCGCATCAGTCTGGGAATATCAGGGTAATTTGACCTACTTCATTATGAATGTGACGGATAAGGACGCCGAAGGCGTGGTGGATGTGGCTGACAAGCCGTTGATTGACCTTATGAGCTGGGGCGGCACGCTTAAGAGCACCGCGGCTGGCAAGATGACCGTTGCGCTGAAGCCGTATGCCTTTATGGTTTATGGCACTGCGCCGCTGCCGCCGCCATGGCGACCGTTGACCGCAAAAAATGCCGAATTCGAAGCCCAGGGCAGTCCTATTCCCGGAGCGATTCAAAAGACCTTGGAACCCTATAAGGGCAAGAAAAACTTTACGACGACGGCTAACTGGGTCTGGCAGGGACAGGAAGCTCTTATGAATGGAAATGTCTGCTATGTCGCCAAAAAGTTCAATGTGGCGGCAGGGGAAAAAGTCCAACTGAAGCTGGCTGTGGATGATTTGTCGACGGTGTTCGTGAACGGAAAGCAAATTGGAGAGACGAAGGGCTGGAGCGAGTTGTTTATATTTGACTTGACCGACAAAGTGAAAGCTGGCGAAAACTTGCTGATGATTCGTGCAGCTGACACAGGCGGCTTGCCGTGCGGCGTGTTGGCTGAATTGCATGTTGGAAAGACGATTCTGCTCTCCGACAGCACATGGCTGGGAATGCCGGTGAAAGGAATCCAAGCTCCAGTTCCAGCGACCTTGGATGGCTTTAAGCCAGTCACGATAATCCAGGCATACGGTGGCGGCGCCTGGAGAAATAATGTCATGACAACCGAAAAATGAAAATCGTGGCAGAGTCGACTGCCGTATGTGGTTCAAGCTTCAGCTTGCCGTATGTAGTTCAAGCTTTAGCTTGCTGTATGTAGTTCAAGCTTCAGCTTGCCGTATGTAGTTCAAGCTTTAGCTTGCTGTATGTAGTTCAAGCTTTAGCTTGCTGTATGTTTCGTGCTTTCAATGCGTTAGACGCTCAGTGGCTGTGGACAGTGTACTACTATCAGCCAGAATCTTGTTTTTTGTGAAAGATTTTCTGCAAAACGGCGTTTATGTGTCACCCCCGGCGGGGCTCAAAATTATAATCCGTCCACCCAGGGCTGCGCTCGCCCTTGGCGGGCTTCGCTTACCCTGGGCTTTTATGTTGTAGCCCTTCGGGCCGCCAGGCTTACAGACGGCAGCCGGAAGTCAGTACAGCAAGCGTTCATCACGAGCCTTCGCACAACAAAAAGAAATTTCCGTATATTCAGTGTGTTCAGTGGTTACAACCACAACCCAAAAAACAAAAATTTCGTGTCCTTTCGTGTTTTTCGTGGTTAAAAAAACTTAAATAACGAGTATTGGCCTCTGACCCTGCTTCACCCCAACCGTCGCAGCGTTTTTTATGACAACATCACTCTGCGCCTCCCTGCGCGCCAACCTCACCAGCGTCATGCAGGGCAAGGACGACATCGTCGACTTGCTCCTGACCGCCCTCCTGGCCAATGGACACGTCCTTCTCGAAGACGTGCCCGGAGTCGGCAAAACCACCCTGGCCAAAGCCTTGGCAACCTCTATCCAAGGCGCCTATAACCGCATCCAATTCACCCCGGACATGCTCCCGGCCGACATCACCGGCGGCATGATTTATTCCCCCAAAAGCGGCGATTTCACTTTCCGCGCCGGGCCAGTCTTCTGCAACGTCCTGCTGGGCGACGAAATCAACCGCGCTTCACCGCGCACCCAATCCGCCCTGCTGGAGGCGATGAGCGAACGCCAGGTGTCCATTGAAGGCGCGGCAAGGCCCCTGCCAGAACTCTTCCTCGTCATCGCCACCCAGAACCCAATCGAATTCCACGGCACCTACCCATTGCCCGAAGCGCAACTCGACCGCTTTGCCATGCGTCTCGCCATCGGCTATCCTGACGCTGACAGCGAATGCCGCATCGTCCTGGAACAAAGAAAACGCCACCCGCTCCAGGACTTGCAAACAGTCGCGACCCTGGCAGACATCACCAACGCGCAACAGCAAGTCCGCGACATCGCCATGGAGCCGACCGTGCTGCGCTACCTGACCGACATCGTCCGCGCCACTCGCACTGACCCGAAAGTCACCCTGGGCGCCAGCCCACGCGCCAGCCTCGACCTGTACCGCGCTGCCCAAGCCCGCGCTTTCCTTAACAACCGCGATTATGTTCTTCCTGACGACATCAAGGCCCTGGCAGTCCCGGTCATCGCCCATCGCCTCTCCCTCGACCCAAAGGCGGCATACACGGGCATTGATAAGAAAACTATCGTGGCGGACATCGTCGCACGCACTAAAGTCCCAGCGTGAATAGGGGCGAGGGGCGAGGGGCGAGGGGCGAGGGGCGAGATTAGGGGCGAGGGGCGAGATTAGGGGCGAGGGGCGAGATTAGGGGCGAGGGG
>JAAZKI010000245.1 GCA_012799905.1 Lentisphaerota bacterium
GAATGCTGAGGCGCATTTCATAATTCATAATTCATAATTCATAATTCATAATTCATTAGGGGCGAGGGGCTGAATGCTGAATGCTGAATGTTGAATGCTGAATGCTGAATGCTGAATGTTGAATGCTGAATGTTGAATGCTGAGGCGCATTTCATAATTCATAATTCGTTAGGGGCGAGGGGCTGCTTGACTGCGTCCTGGCGTACCTCAACATTCGTCAAACACTCGCACGTAATCGACTTCGAAGAATTCCGGCAAGGTTATCTGCTCCAGGCGCGGGTCCGGCGCCGGGGGATTTTTCCGATAGCCCATGCATTCCGTGGAGACGAGGATGAATTGCTCCACGTCAGAGACCACATCGGTCACCCGGTGGACGACTTCGCCATCAGTGTAGAAAGTATAGCCATCCCGGCTCCAGTCGACAGCAAAGCGATGCCAGTCGTCCGGCGTTTCTTTCAGGATGTAATGGGCGTGGCCGCCAGCGGGTCTCTGGCAATCACGGCCATAGCCGTTCCAGATATTCCCGCAGCGCATCTCCCGGCCATACGGGAAATCCTGGCTTTCCATGATGTCGCATTCGACCCCGCATTGGCGGGCGTCAGGATGAGCGCCGATAGACGGCGATTGCAGCCAGAACGCAGCCCACCAGCCCGGCTGGCGGTTCAAACGACAGCGGATTTCATAAAAGCCATATTTGTGCAGAAATTTCGGCTTTTCATATTTGCCAAAGGGCCAGAAGCCGTTAGTGTCTTTCGGGATGTCATAAGTCAAGGACGCAGTCTGCAAATGCGGAGAGCAGTACTGCCCGTCTTTCTTGACGACATGCAGTTGGAGATGGCTGTTTCCGTCCAGGACAACGCCTTCAGTCGTGAAAGCCGGAAACGGCTTGCCCCAGAAATTAAGCCGAAAACCCCACTTGCTCGTGTCCAACTCGGTGCCGTCAAACTCGTCATTCCAGACTAGCTTCCAGTTCTTTGCGGCAGGCAACAGACTCGGCTCATGGCCAGCATACGCGAATTCTTTCATGGCAATTCTTCTCCTGTGGGCTGAAAGGTGACGTTGCATCAAGCCGAGGCCAATGGCTGCGGCCATCGTCATGTGTCATGGCGCTGCCTGTAGCCCCGCTCACATTAACGTTAATGTAGCGCTCTATAAAACAAACGCAATGTTACATATCGTAGCATTAGACGTGGTCTTTTCAAGGTGCTTATCCAAAAAGGCGCTTTTGGAAATTTCGCAGGCGTCCTTAGCATGCCGAATTGCCTCAGTCATAGCGTAGTTCAGGCCGGCGCTGAACTTGCTGGCTTGCTTCCTTGACCGCCGCTGGCATCGCAGCCGGTCATTGCTGCATCACAGAGGTTATAATCGCACGGCGCCCGGCGATTTGGGCAATTGGGACGATGGCACAGCTGGCAGGCAGTGAATTTTCGATTGAGTGGAAAATGCACTCCGGCTGCTGACTTGTTCGGCAGCATGAGCATGGATTCGGTGAGTACCACTCCGGCAGCCGCCGTGGCCTCGCTGCCAAGCGCTTGGAAAATCTTCGCGAGTTCCGCGATGTCCCACACGCCGACATCTCCGGAGCCCGGCCCCATGCCGGACAAGCGGGACACACCATGCTCTTGGCGGATGGTCGCGGCCAGGTGCTCGGTCGCAGCTCGCAGCATGACCATCTTGATTTCCTCCAGCCAATACTGCTGAAAAATGTCCAGCCCCTCGGCCAAGGCCTGGACTTCTGTTCCGCAGGTCGCGCAGTAAAACCACAGCCGTTCCTCGTCGCTGAGCACAGATGCCAGGACCTTACTGCGCAGTTCAATGTCGCCGTCCACGACAACGGCGTCCGGCCGGCGGGCCGTAATGCGCCCAAGCCGGTAGATGGCCTTGGGGCGGCCAATCTCCTGCGCCTGCGCTGCCAGTGTCTCAAGGGCAGCCTTGTCCGCCGGATCATCCGGCAGATGTACGGCCTTGGCCAGCGAAGGCACGTCAAGCGTAAAAGGAATATCCAAGAGGAGAGATGACGCTGGCATGATGATTCTGCCGGATAATTTTCATCGACCGGTGCTGCCGAAGCCGCCCTCGCCGCGCTCGGTATCGGTCAAGGCTTCAACTTGGGTCAGCACCACATCCGGGAGGGTCTGGATGACCATCTGGGCAATGCGTTCACCACGCCGCACCGTGTATTCCTGGCTGCCGATGTTGATGAGAATCACCCCGACTTCGCCGCGATATCCGGAGTCAATGGTGCCGGGACTGTTCAGGACGGTGATGCCGTACCGGATAGCCAGGCCGCTGCGCGGGCGCACCTGCGCCTCGAAACCGACCGGAATCTCCAAAAAAAGACCGGTATGAATCAACGCCACGCTGCCCGGCGGCAAAGTCACTTCCTGCCGGGAGAAAAGATCAAACGCGGCGTCATCAGGATGAGCCTTGACGGGACAAAGGTCGGTCGCGTCCTCAGACATACGGAAATTGACGTTGATGGGCATAAGCGTGTCTCCTGAGCTGACGGGAAAATGCTCCTGCTGATAAACTCCTGTTGTACTACTATCAGCCAACTTCTTGTTTTTTGGAAAAAATTTTCATCAAATCAGCGCTTATGTGTCACCCCTGGCGGGGCTCAAAATTATTATACGCCTCCCCCAGGGCTTCGCTGCGCTCACCCTGGGCTTCTATGTTGCTGGCCCTTTGGGCCGCCAGGCTTACATACGACAATCAGCGTCCATAATGTTCACAGCCGCAAAGCGGCAAAAGCCCGGAGGGCGACACATAAAAGCCCAGGGTAAGCCGGGCCGTCAGGCACGGCGCAGCCCTGGGGGAGATGGCATAGATTTGGAGCCCTGTAAGGGTGACACATAAATTTGGTTGTGGACGGAGAGTCCACCCTAAGTGCACTCGGGACACCGCCCCGGGCGTTTTCCGGCCTCTTTATTTCATCAATATACTTCGTCGGTTGTCGTTGCACAACCCGGCAGAAGCGTCAAAGCGCAAACGGCGGAATCAGCGGCTGGTAGGTTTTCCATTCCTCCGGCGTCCAGAAGACCTTGGCCAGAAAAAGTCCTGCTGCTGGCGCACTTTCCGCTGCCTGGCAGCGATCCTTGGCCTCCAAAACCCGCACGGCGTCCTCAGGGGTGGCGCGGCCGGCGCCGACGTGGACCAAAAAACCGGCCAGGGCGCGAACCATCTTGTACAAAAAACTCTCGCCAACCGTATTCAGAAAAATCAGCCCACTGTCTTCCAGCAGCTCCAGGCGATACACTGTCCGCACCGTCGTCTCGACTTCTTGGCGGGAATTGGTGGCAAAAGAGGCAAAGTCATGTTCGCCGACCAGGTGTACTGCTGCTGCCCGCATGGCGTCAACGTCCAGCGGCCTGGGCGTCCTCCAAACAAAACGCGCCCAGAGGGGATTGACCTTGCGGCCTGGCGAGATGCAGTAGGTGTAGGCTTTGCCGGTATTGTGCGAGCGGGCATGGAACCCAGGCTCGCGCACCGCCGCGCTGAGCACGACGATGTCATCCGGAAGCCAGCGGTTGAGTTTGGCAACCAGGCTCTCAGGAGTGAATTCCGCCGGCGTCGGCGCCGTGAAGCTGACTTGCTGGTCAAGGGCGTGGACTCCCGCGTCGGTCCGGCTGCAACCGTGTATCTTCAACTCCGGACAACGCAGCATGCGCCTAAGCCGCGCCAGTAATTCGCCCTGGACCGTCTTAACCGTCGACTGCACCTGCCAACCGGCGTAGGCGGCGCCGTCATAGGCGACCCGCAAATGCCAGGTCACCTCCGGGCACGACGCTTCTGCCGACGGCGGCAAGGCCGATTCAGCAGGAATCAATGGGGCAGCGGATGGAAACGTCAAATCAGTCATGGTCAATCCATCATCCAGTCATGGTTTCCTGGCCTCTAAACGCTCTGCCGGCAGCGGCTGCAAGAACCGCTGCCGGCAGAGACGGCATGACTCCATGTGCTCAGAAACATGCACCTGGATTGGCTCCAACCAAGCGCTGATATGTCTTATTTCTGGGCTTTGATGGCAGCCTGAGCCGCAGCGACCCGAGACACCGGCACCCGGAAGGGCGAGCAGCTGACATAATCCAAGCCGACTCGGAAGCAGAATTCGACGGAGGCGGGGTCGCCGCCATGTTCGCCGCAGATGCCGAGCTTCAGGTCCGGCCGCACGGAGCGGCCTTTGGCGCTTGCCATTTCAACCAAGGCGCCGACGCCGTCCTGGTCAAGCGTCTGGAACGGGTCTGCGTTCAAGAGGCGCTGGTCCAGATACTCTGTCATAAAATTGCCGATATCGTCACGGCTGAATCCGAAGGTCATCTGGGTCAGGTCGTTCGTGCCGAACGAGAAGAATTCGGCGCTGGCGGCCATCTTGTCAGCCAGCAGGGCCGCGCGCGGGATTTCGATCATGGTGCCGAGCTTGTAGGGCAGCTCGGACAAGTCGAAACGACCCAAAATCTCGGCGTGGACGCGCTCGATGATGATCTTGGTGTGATTGAATTCCCTGACATCGCAGGTGAGCGGAACCATGATTTCCGGAATGACCTTCTTGCCATCGCGGATGAGCTCTGCCGCCGACTCGAATATGACCCGAGCCTGGTACTCCGTGATCGCCGGATTGGTGACGCTGAGGCGGACGCCGCGATGACCCATCATCGGGTTGCTCTCCTGCAAGGCGTCGACGCGTCTGTGCACTTCTTCCTCGGTAATGCCCAAAGCCTGGGCAACTTCCTGGCGGCCAGACTCGGAATGCGGCAGGAATTCATGCAACGGCGGGTCCAGCAGGCGGATGGTGACCGGGAGGCCATCCATCGCTTCCATAGCGCCCTTGATGTCCTTCTTCATGTACGGGAACAATTCCTTGAGAACGGCAATCCGATCGGCTTGGTCGACGCAAAGGATCATCTTGCGAAGCAGGAAAAGCGGCTTGGCCGCCCCCTCGCCATAGAACATGTGCTCCAGGCGGAAAAGGCCAATGCCTTCTGCGCCGAACGACCGTGCCTTGGCCGCATCAGCAGCTGTGTCAGCATTCGCGCGGACGGCCATGGTGCGGTATTTGTCAACCAGCGACATGAAATACAGGAACTGGTCGTAATCCTCGCCGGCAGAGGGTTCGACCAGCGGCAAAGCGCCGTCATAAACCGTGCCAGCAGAACCGTTGATAGTCAGGACATCGCCTTCACGGAAGACGCGGTCGCCGACCTTCATCGTCTTGTTAGCGACGTCAATCTGCAAGTCCGACGCGCCGACAACGCACGACTTGCCCCAGCCGCGGGCGACGAGCGCAGCGTGGCTCGTCATGCCGCCGCGAGCCGTCAGGATGCCTTCAGCCGCACGCATGCCTTCGACGTCCTCAGGGTTGGTCTCTTCGCGCACTAACATGACCTTCTTGCCGCTGCGATGAGCCTGAACCGCGTCTTCAGCGGTGAAGCGGATTTCGCCGCAAGCGGCGCCGGGGCCAGCCGACAGACCCTTGACCAGATGCTCGGTGCGGGATTCGACCTTTGGTTCGATGATCGGCAGCAAAAATTCAAGCACTTGGTTCGGGCCGACCCGAAGCACGGCCGTCTTTTCATCAATCAGGCCTTCTTTCAGCATGTCAAGCGCCATGGTGATGGCAGCCTTGCCGCCGCGCTTGCCAGTCCGGCACTGCAACATATAGAGCTTGCCATCCTCGACCGTGAACTCAATGTCCTGCATATCGCGATAATGCTGCTCCAGCTGCACGCGGATGTCATCCAGCTCACGATAGAGCTCCGGCATGATTTCTTCCATGGACGGCATGTGGCGATTCTGGTCGGTCTTGGTGGCGTCGTTGAGCGGATTCGGCGTCCGGATGCCAGCGACGACGTCTTCGCCCTGGGCATTCTGCAACCATTCGCCAAAGAAGAGATTTTCGCCGGTGGCCGGGTTGCGGGAGAAGGCAACGCCAGTGGCGGAGGAGTCGCCCATGTTGCCGAACACCATAGTCTGGACGTTGACAGCCGTGCCCCATTCATCCGGAATGCCTTCAATGCGGCGGTAGGAGACCGCCTTGCGGCCGACCCAGCTCTTAAAGACGGCGCCAATGCTGCCCCAGAGCTGCTCATACGGATCATCCGGGAACTCGGCGCCAAGGACTTTTTTGATGCAGCGCTTGAAATCGTCCGCCAGACTCTTCAAATCCTCAGCCGTCAAATCCGTGTCGGATTTATAGCCTTTGGCGTCCTTGTACTCGTCCAGCAGTTCATCCAGAATCCGACGAATGCCCTTACCCTCGAACGGCTCAATGCCCTCGGCCTTTTCCATGACAACGTCAGCATACATCATGATCAGGCGGCGATAGGAGTCCCAGACAAAGCGTTCGTTGTTGGTCTTGGCAATCAAGCCGGGGATAGTGCTGCTCGTCAAACCGATGTTCAACACCGTATCCATCATCCCGGGCATGGACTGCCGGGCGCCGGAGCGGCAGCTGACCAGCAGAGGATTCTTCGGGTCGCCATACTTGCGGCCCATGCAGGCCTCCATCTCGGCCAAGCCTGCCTCGACCTGTTCGGCCAAGCCCCCGGGGAAGTCCGCGCCTGCGGCAAAATAATCGGTGCAGCAGGCAGTGGTGATCGTGAAGCCTGCTGGAACCGGCAGGCCCATCCGGCACATCTCGGCCAGGTTGGCGCCCTTGCCGCCCAACTCGTTGCGCATGGTGGCGTCGCCTTCAGCCTTGCCAGGGCTAAACGAATACACATATTTAGGAGAATCTGAGCACTTGCAGGAGTTGATGTCTTGGCTGTTTTTCTTCATGTTCTTTTTTTCGTAAATTGGTTAAATTGAGGCTGCTCTAAAACCGAAAACAAACTGCGTACAACAGGGTAAGTGGACGAAAGAAACTCCCTTCCCAAAAAAAAGCAAGGACGCCGCCGAACCGTGATTACGACGGCCGGGGACGTCCATACCGTCAAACAAACGGCGGCAGTTTACTTCGATTTGCGCTTCAATGACTTGATGCGCTCTTTAACACGCTCAACATAGCGTTTGCGACGGATACGTTTCAATTTCTTGCGATGTTGCTGGCTCATTAGGCGTTCCTTATGCTGCCGGGGTTGATAAATAGCATTCGTGCGGAAAAGATAGGGAAGTCAAAAAATATATATGCTCAAATGCCGTTTGTCCAATTGATAAGTGATAAATAGTGAATAGGAGCGAAGGCGAGAATGAGGGGCGAGGGGCGAGGGGCGAGAATGAGGGGCGAGGGGCGAGAATGAGGGCGAGGGGCGAGTTTGGACTACGCTGTCCACCATGTCCACGGCACGCTGAAAGCGCAGGACATACCGGCAAGAATGCTTGTTTTTCACCCTTTCATCGTTATA
>JAAZKI010000475.1 GCA_012799905.1 Lentisphaerota bacterium
CACGTCCACAGCAGCCGCAAAGCGGCAAAAGCCCGTAGGGTGACACATAGAAGCCCAGGGTAAGCCGGGCCGCCAGGTACGGCGCAGCCCTGGGTGAGATGGCATATATTTGGAGCCCTGGAAGGGTGACACATAAATCAGGTTGTGGACGGATAGTCCACCCTAAGTCCATCCGTGTCCATCCGTGGTTAAAAAATAGGTTGTGGACGGGTAGTCCACCCTAAGTTTTTCCCAGCAACGGTATTGGAGATGACCATGCGTACGACGCGTCAAATCATGGTAGGGCGAGTCGCCGTTGGCGGCGGAGCGCCGGTGTCAATACAGTCGATGACGAATACGCCGACCGGCGATGCCGACGCCGCCTTGGCTCAAATCGGGCGGTTGGCGCGCCTCGGCTGCGACATTGTCCGGGTGGCGTTGCCATCATCTGCGGAGATTGATGGCTTTACCAGGATTTGCGCCGAGAGTCCCTTGCCGGTAGTGGCGGACATTCATTTTGACCACCGGTTGGCTCTGGCTGCGATGACTGCCGGCGCGGCTTGCATCCGCATCAATCCGGGCAACATGAAGGACGAGGACAAAGTCCGCCAGGTCGCGCGAGCTGCTGCTGCGTCCGGCTGCGCTGTCCGCATCGGCGTCAATGGCGGCAGCCTGGCGCCGGCGGTGCGGGAGCGTCTGGGGCACGGGCCTGCCGCTTTGGTTGAAAGCGCTCTGGAGTACGCCTGTTGGTTTGAGGAAGAAGGCTGCCGGGCTCTGAAGGTCAGCCTGAAATCGTCTGACGTGGGGGTGACGGTTGCCGCCTGCCGAGAGTTCGCCGCCCGTTCCGACCTGCCCCTGCACTTGGGCGTGACCGAGGCCGGGCCAGTGTCTTGCGGCTTGATTAAATCCGCTATGGGCATCGGCGCCCTGTTGCTGGACGGCATCGGCGAAACCATCCGGGTCAGCCTGACCGCTCCGCCGGAAGAGGAGATCATCGCGGGGCGACGAATCCTGGAAGCCGCTGGCCTGCGCCAGGCAGCGCCCGAGATCATCTCCTGCCCTACCTGCGGACGAACCGGCATAGGACTGTTCCAAATGGTTGAAGCAGTGGAAAAAGCTATCGCTGACTTGCAGGCCCAGGGCCTCGAAATCGGCTTGCGTAAGATCGCTGTCATGGGCTGCGAAGTCAATGGACCCGGCGAAGCCAGGGACGCAGATGTCGGCATCGCCGGCGGCAAGGGCAGGGGAATCCTGTTCCGACATGGCGAAAAAGTCAGGTCACTGCCAGAAGAAGACTTGCTGCCAGCGCTGTTGGCCGAAATCAGGGCGTCCTGCAGCAAAAATTAGGGGCGAGGGGCTTTTTTTAGGGGCGAGGGGCTGAATGCTGAATGTTGAATGTTGAATGCTGAATGTTGAATGCTGAGGCGCATTTCATAATTCATAATTCATAATTCATAATTCATAATTCATAATTCGTTAGGGGCGAGGGGCGAGGGGCGGGACAGTGCGTTTTGATATTAGGTTTTGACTTCGTTTGCGGTAAAAAACTCATTTTGCATTTGCGTTTTACGGAAAAGGCAGTAAATTTGTTGGTTCCCGTTGAAATTCCATAAATCGCTTTGGCCGCGTGGTCACGAGTGAGGATTCAAGAGAAGTCAACCGCAACCAAACAACAAACCATCACCAGCACATTATGAGCAAAAACAACTCCAAGGTCAATCTGGACAACATGCCTTCCATGGAGGAACTCCTGAACGCGCAGCAGGAGACCAGCAACTATACCGAGGGCAGCATCGTCAGCGGAAAGGTCGTCACCAAAACTGATAAAGGCGTGTTGCTGGACATCGGCTACAAAGCCGAGGGCTTCATCGACCGCCAGGACCTCAAGAATTGGGAGACGGTTGAGATCGGCGATGTCATGGATGTTTTTCTGGAGCAGATTGAAGACGAGGAGAATACCCCGGTCATCAGCGTTCAGAAGGCCGAATTGCAGAAGGCGTGGGATCGGATCGTCAGCGAAAATGAGGAAGGCGGCCTGATTGAGGGCGTCATTCGCAGCCGGGTTAAAGGCGGCCTGATTGTCGACGTCGGCGTGGAGGCGTTTTTGCCGGGTTCGCAGGTTGACCTTGCGCCAGTCCGCAACCTGGATGACTACATTGGCCGGCAAGAGCAGTTCCAGATTTTGAAGATCAATCCGGAGCGGCGCAATATCGTGTTGTCGCGGCGCGAATTGCTGGAGCAGGAACGCGCCAAGCAGCGCGCAAAGCTGCTGGAGGAATTGCAGCCCAAGCAGATTCGCCGCGGCGTTGTCAAGAACATCACTGATTTTGGCGCTTTCGTCGATTTGAACGGCATGGACGGCTTGCTGCACATCACTGACATGAGCTGGGGCCGGGTGTCGCATCCAAGCGAAGTTGTGAAGCAGGGTGACGAGATTGAGGTGATGATCCTCGACGTCGACCGCGAGCGCCAGCGCGTGTCCCTGGGCCTGAAGCAGAAGGAAGGCAATCCGTGGGACACGGTTGACGTCAAATATCCGAAGGACACGCGCATCAAGGGCCGCGTAGTCAACGTCATGCCCTATGGCGCCTTTGTTGAACTTGAGGAAGGCATCGAAGGTCTTATCCACGTTTCAGAAATGTCCTGGACTAAGAAAGTCAACCGGGCCAGCGATATCCTCAATATCGGCGATGAGGTCGAGGCCATGGTTCTTGACGTCAATAAGGCCGACCGCAAGATTTCCCTGGGACTGCGCCAGACCCAGCCGAACCCGTGGGAAGTTATCAAGGAGCGTTTCCCCAAGGGCACGCGCATCAAGGGCAAGGTTCGCAACATGACCGGCTATGGCGCCTTTGTTCAGATTCAGGACGATATCGATGGCATGATCCATGTCTCTGACATGTCCTGGGTTCGCAAAATCAGCCACCCGAGCGAAATCCTCCAGAAGGGCATGGAAGTCGAAGCCGTCATTCTAGATGTCGATGCCGAGAATCAACGCATTTCCCTGAGCATGAAGAAACTCACTGACGACCCGTGGCAGGCGATCCAGAACAAATACCAGGTCGGGCAAGTGGTCGAAGGCAAGGTCACCAAGCTGGCCTCCTTTGGCGCATTTGTCGAGCTTGAAGGCGGTATCGACGGCTTGATCCACATCTCCGAACTGTCCAACGAGCATGTCAACCGGGTCAAGGACGTCGTCCAGGTGGGGGACGTTGTCAAGGCCAGGGTGAGGAACATCAACACGGATGAGCGCCGCATCGGCCTCAGCCTGAAGGATGTCGACGATATTCCCGCCCAGGTTGTTGATGAAGCGACCCCGGTTGCCGCCTCGTCACGGTCAGACCTTGGCGGCGGACTGGGCGCCATTGGCGGCATGCTGGATGACGCTCTCCAGAAAGCACAGCAGGAAGAAACCGAATCCGCCGCTGATGCCGATGCCGCCGCGCCCGCTGACGCTGCCGCTGATGCCGCCCCGGCGGCTGATGCTGATGGCGATGCCGCCCCGGCTGCCGCTGCTGCTGACGCTGATGATGCTGCTGACGCTGCTGATGCCGCTGCCGCCCCGGCCGACGCTGACACCGCCGCTGCTGCTGACGCTGCCGCGCCAGTCGATGCCGCCCCGGCTGCTGATGCCGCCGCTGCCGCCGATGCCGCCCCGCCTGCTGATGCCGATGCCGCCCCGGCGAATTCCTGATGTTTTTTGGGCTGCGGAAAGGGCTGTGCCTTTTCCGCGGCGCGGCGGGCAGGCTTGGGCGCAGGTCATAATTCAGCCGCTTTGGACTGAAAAAAAGGCTGATTAGCCGGAAAAAGACGCAAGTTATCTTGACAACCTGGGTTTGGAGCGCTATTTTATAGCTCTCACAAAATTTGGCGAAATTTTGGCAATTGCCCACGTAGCTCAGTTGGTAGAGCGCATCCTTGGTAAGGATGAGGTCATCGGTTCAATTCCGATCGTGGGCTCCATTTTCGCTTGCCGACCAGGGTCGCGGCGTCTTTTAAATTAACAATAGTTCACAGTTTATTTTGTTTAGCGTACATCAATAAAAAACGGAGCTTAGAGCTTGGAGCCAAGCGCTCAAAGCTAAAAGCAGCTGAGGGTCCCAAGAGAAAAGAAGGATTCAAGGAAAATGGCCAAAGAACAATTCAAGCGCGACAAACCCCACGTCAACATCGGCACCATCGGTCACGTTGACCATGGCAAAACCACTCTGACCGCGGCGATCACCGTGACCCAGGCCAAGCGGTTCGGCGGCGATGTCCGCAGCTATGCCGAAATTGACAATGCTCCGGAAGAGCGCGAGCGCGGCATCACCATCAACACCTCGCACGTCGAATATCAGACTGAGAAGCGCCACTACGCCCACGTCGACTGCCCCGGCCACGCTGACTATGTCAAGAACATGATTACTGGCGCAGCGCAGATGGACGGCGCTATCCTGGTCATCGCCGCCACTGACGGCCCGATGGCGCAGACGCGTGAGCACATCCTCCTCGCCCGTCAGGTCGGCGTGCCTGCTATGGTCGTCTTCATCAACAAGTGCGATGCTGTTGATGACGAAGAGCTGCTCGAGCTGGTCGAAATGGAAGTCCGCGAACTGCTCAGCACCTATGATTTCCCGGGCGATGATATTCCGATTATTCGCGGCTCCGCCCTGAAGGCCGGCGAAGCGATCCAGGCGACCGGCGACCCCGATTGCGAAGAGTGCAAGTGCATCCGCGAACTGATGGATGCTGTTGACAGCTACATTCCCGAGCCTGTCCGCCCCCTCGACCAGCCGTTCCTGATGCCGATTGAAGACGTGTTTTCAATCGAAGGCCGCGGCACAGTGGTGACCGGCCGGGTTGAGCGCGGCATCGTAAAAGTCGGCGAGGAAGTCTCAATCATCGGCATCCGCGACACAGTCAAGACGACGGTGACCGGCGTTGAGATGTTCCGCAAAATCTTGGATCAGGGTCAGGCTGGTGACAACGTCGGCTGCCTGCTCCGCGGCATCAAGAAAGAAGACGTTGAGCGCGGCCAGGTTCTGGCTAAGCCCAACAGCATCACCCCGCACACCAAGTTCAAGGCTGAAGTCTACGTCCTGAGCCAGGCGGAAGGCGGCCGTCATACCCCGTTTATGGACGGCTATCGCCCGCAGTTCTACTTCCGCACGACTGACGTGACCGGCGTCTGCAACCTGCCTGAAGGCGTGCAGATGGTCATGCCTGGCGACAATGTCAGCATGAGCGTCGAACTGATCGTCCCGATCGCCATGGAAAAAGGCCTCCGCTTCGCTATCCGCGAAGGCGGCCGCACCGTCGGCGCCGGCCGTGTGTCGGACATCGTCGAATAAGAACAACGAGCAAGAGTCATCCTTCCCGGCCGGAGCTTGCGGTTGAAGCCGCTGGCGCCGGTCAGGAGGTGGATGCGAGGTAAGCATCATGCGTGACATCATTATTCTGGCTTGCACAGAATGCAAGCGCCGCAATTACACTACTGACAAGAACAAGCGCAATACCCCAGGGCGCTTGGAATTGAAGAAATTCTGCCCGTTTGACAAGAAGCACACCGTGCATCGCGAGACCCGTTAACGGCAGGAGGCGGTTGACGTCACGCCGCAAAGGGATGAACGGATATTATGGCATCCGCGCAGGTGAGTAGCTCAATTGGTAGAGCGGCGGTCTCCAAAACCGCAGGTCGCAGGTTCGATCCCTGTCTCACCTGCCAATCTTTATCTGGAATCTGAAAAGCCGGCCGGTCTTAGGCTGCGGCCAGCAACTAAGGAACGCCAGAAACTGAACTCCGAATACGCCTTTTCCGGAAGGGCATAACATGGAAAACCCAGTTGCCGCAATTCAGCGATTGTACAATGAGACAGTCGCTGAATTGAAGAAATGCTCCTGGCCGTCGCGCCAGGAATTGTATGAATCGACCCTCATAGTCATTTCCTTTTTGATTATCCTGAGCGTATTTGTCGTCGTCGTCGATTTTATCTGCGAAGCCGCTATCCGCTTTATCACCATGGGTCTGTAGGCGGCTGGCGCCAACGAGGCGGAAACGTTATCGCCACGGCGGACGAGTTTGGCAGCGGCCGCCGGGAGTTGCATTTAACTTATGACAGAAACCGATAATACAACCCAAAACGACGGCACCTGGTACGTTCTGCAAATCATGTCCGGGCAAGAAAACCGGGTTTTGAAGAGCATTGAGCATCGCCGGAAAGTCGACCTGGAACAGGGCATTGATCATGGCATCCAGAATATCCTCCTGCCGAAACAAACCGTGGAGGAGCATCGCCAGGGCGGGGTCAAGACCCGCCGCGACCAAAAGTTGTATCCTGGCTATATTTTTATCCAGATGAAGCTATTCAATGCCGACGGCGCTATGATTTCCGACAACTGGCATTTCGTCAACCAGACTCCCGGCGTCATCGGCTTTATCGGAGGCGACGCCCCGGTGCCGATTCCAGCTGAAGAAATCGAGGAGATTCAAGCCCAGATCAGCGGCGAAGGGGAAAAGCCGCGGCCGAAGATATTGTTCAATCCCGGTGATTTGATCATTTTCCGCAATGGTCCTTTCGAAAATTGCGAAGGCATTGTCGAGAGTGTCGATGACGACCATTCCCGTCTGAAGGCGTCAGTCAGCATGTTTGGCCGCTCCACTATTGTGGAAGCCGAATTCTGGCAGGTCGAACTAGCCCCCAACGACGACGCGAGCTGAAGCTCCGGAACGCTGTCGTGTTGTCGTCGCTTTTCTATGCAGCCAGCCGCCCTGGCGGGTTCTGTTGATTTTTTTTTTAAAGGCAGGCCGATTTTTGGCGATGAGCATCAGAAATCGGGTTTTGTTGACATTCATAGTACACGGTTCGTGGGAGAATTCCTGCCGGTTCTGACCACCGCCGTGGTGAAAAGAGGACGTATGACAAAGAAAGTCGTGGCTGAAGTGCGGCTGCAGATTCCTGCCGGCGCTGCCAACCCCGCTCCCCCAGTCGGGCCGAGCTTGGGACAGGCTGGCGTCAATATCATGGAATTCTGCAAGCAGTTCAACGCGGCGACCCAGGCGAATGCGGGATTGATTATCCCGGTCGTCATCACGGTCTACCAGGATCGTTCCTTCACCTTCATCACCAAGTCACCGCCCGCCGCTGTTCTGATTAAGAAGGCGGCCAACCTCGCGTCCGGGGCGAAAACCCCCGGCCGGGAAAAAGTCGGCAAGATCACTCGCAAAGACCTGGAGGCGATCGCGGAGACGAAGAAGGCTGATTTGAACGCAAAATCCTTGGAGGCAGCGGTGAAGATTATCGCCGGCACCGCGCGGAGCATGGGAGTGGAGGTGGCAGATGAGGAGTAAACTTTACCGCTCCCGTTTGCAGGCCTTTGAGCGACAGACGCACTACTCTCTGGAGGAAGGCGTTAAATTGCTCAAAAGCATGCCGACCGCTAAATTTGACGAGACGGTTGAATTGGCATTTCGTCTCGGCATCGACCCTCGGCAGTCAGACCAGAATATTCGCGGCGCCATGGTGCTCCCCCGGGGCACAGGCAAGGTGAACCGCGTGGTGGTCATCGCTGAGGGTGAATTCGCGCTCAGGGCCAAAGAGGCCGGAGCAGACGAGGTGGGCTATGAAGAGCTCATCCAACGCATTAAGGATGGCTGGTTCGATTTTGATATTTTGATTGCCACGCCTTCCGCAATGAAAGAGGTTCGGACTCTGGGCCGCATCCTGGGACCCCGCGGGCTGATGCCCAATCCCAAGACCGGCACCGTGACCGAAGATGTGGCCAGTGCTGTCCAGGACGGCAAAGCGGGACGAGTTGAGTACCGCTGCGACCGCGCCGGCTGTGTCCATGTGCCGATTGGCAAGCTGTCATTCGAGCCGGAAGCCTTGATTGAGAATGCCCAAGCCGTGTTGGCTACCATTCTCCGCGTCAGGCCTCCGGGAGCGAAAGGCATCTATTTGCAGGCTTGGACATTGAGTTCAACCATGAGTCCGGGCATCCGCCTGGACACTAAAGCGGCGGCAAAGGCATAATCAGATGAGACCAGAAAAAAAGCAAATGGTACAGGAAGTGATGGGCCTGATTGACAACCGGCCGTTCATCCTGATTACCTACAAAGGCTTAAAAGCTAACGTTTTTAATGCTTTCCGCGCCAAGCTTTCCGAGCCCTCGCTGAACGCAGCCTGCCGGGTTGTCCCGAACACCCTGCTGCGCATCGCGGCGAAACAGGTGGGATTGGACGCCTTGGCGGACACTGCCATTACGGGCGATACCGCCCTTATCAGCGGCTCTGACGATCCAGTGGCCTTGGCCAAGGCGGTTCGCGAATTTGCCAAGGGCCGCGAGGAAGTCAAAGTCAAGTTGTCGGTGGTGGAAGGCGCCATGTTGTCCGAAGCTGACACCTATGCCTTGGCCGATCTGCCCTCGCGGGAGGTTCTGCTGGCGCAGGTGCTTGGCCTTCTCCAGGCGCCCGCTGGCCAGTTGGCCCGGGTTCTCAACGCCAAGGTGGCGAGCATTGTCTATGTGTTGAATGATTACTGCACAAAAAAAGGGCAGGTTGCGTAACAAACGGAGGTAATTGAACCATGTCAGATGAAACTACGATTACTGTTGATGCCAAGATGGAAGAATTCATCTCGTATATCGAGAATCTGACCGTCTTGGAAGTTTCCAAGCTCGTCAAGGCTTTGGAAGAGCGTCTCGGCGTCAGCGCCGCTGCTCCAATGGCGGTTGCTGCGGCTGGCGCAGCTCCGGCTGCGGCTGCTGCCGAGGAAGAGAAGACGGAATTTGATGTCATCCTGGTTGAGGCCGGGGCTGAGAAGATCAAGGTCATCAAAGAAGTCCGCACCATCACGGGCCTGGGCCTGAAGGAAGCTAAGGACCTGGTAACCGAGGCGCCCAAGTCGCTGAAGACTGGCGTGAGCAAGGAAGAGGCTGCTCAGCTCAAGGCCAAGTTGGAAGAAGTCGGCGCCAAGGTCGAAGTGAAATAATTGAAGCAAGCGCCGGCGGCGTGACGCCGCCGGACATGGCATCGCCGCCGCCGTGTTTTCGTCCCCGCTGTTGACTGTTCAGCAGGCGGGCGGGGACGAATTTCAGGCGGGCGGCGATGTCGCGTCGATGGATGCGTCCTGGCGCAGGCCGGCAAAGTCGTGGTTTTGAGCGCCATTCCGGCCTAGAGGAATATGCTCCCGTCGGCGCCGCCGGGCCAGCCCAGCTGATAGCCGTGCGTTCATCACGACCGCGGCTGGATGGCCGACTGCCGACAGTCTGACTGCCTCGGCAGTCTTTCGACTTCCATTACCTAAGTTCTTATGCTCAGGCTGTTTTCGCCGATGTCGGCGAGAGGCGGCCTGTTCAAAAACCAACGATCTGGGGCGGAAACAAGCATGACACAACGCGAAAATTACGGCCGTCTGAAGGATCTCATCGACATACCGGATCTGATTGAGATACAAACCAAATCGTATAATGATTTTCTGCAGCAGCACGTGGCGCCGGAGAAACGGAAGCGCCAGGGCCTGCAAGAGGTCTTTGCGGAGACCTTTCCCGACCGCGATGGCACTGAGACCACTCCCGGTCTGGAGTTTGTCAGCTATGAATTGAGTGAACCTAAGACTTCCTTGGTGGATTGTCTGAAGGGCGGAAGCACATATCAGGCAGGCCTGTATGTTGTTTTTCGTCTGCGCAGCCCCAACAATAAGGATGTCAGGGAAGAGAGAATATATATGGGCGACGTGCCCATGATGACGGATCGCGGGTCTTTTGTCATCAACGGGGCTGAGCGCGTCATTGTCAGCCAGCTGCATCGGTCGCCCGGCGTCTGTTTCGAATCAACCCGCCATCCCAGCGGCAAGATTTTGTTTTCCTACAAGATCATCGCTGATCACGGCTCCTGGCTGGAAGTCCATTTTGACATCAATGACTTGATGCACATCTACCTCGACCGGAAGCGCCGTCGCCGCAAATTCCTGATTTGCACGTTCTTGCGCGCTTTCGGCTTTGACGGCAACCTGGATATCCTCGACGCTGTCTACCGTGACTATCGCACCGATTCGGTGGAAAGCCTGCGCCGTCTGCGCAAAGACGATCTGGCTGGCTTGCATGTGACGGCGGACGTGTTCGGCCCTGCCGATGCGAAGGGCGCTCCGACCCTGCTGGCCGCAGCTGACAGCCCGGTCACCCCGGCTCTGGTGAAGAACCTGGCCGAGAACGGCGTTGACGAACTCATGGTCTATCAGCGCTACGTCCGCGAAGTCACCTTGTCCAAACTCTCGGAGGACATGGACCTCTCCCACTGGTTTGTGGCAGAGACCATTACCCATCCGGATGACCCTGAGACAGTCTTGGTCGAGGCTCTCGACACCCTGAGCGAAAAGGCGATTGAGGCGTTGCAGGACAGCGGCATCAAGAAGGTCACCATCGTTGACACCAGTCATATCGGCGACTACTTCGTGTACTGCTTGCAGAAGGACGCCACCCGCACGGCGGAAGACGCGCAAAAGGAAATCTATAAGCGGATGCGGCCGGCCGAACCCCTCAATGCCACTCATGCCAAGAACTTGTTCAAGCGTTTGTTCGAAGACCCGCGCCGCTATGACCTCGGTCTTGTCGGCCGTTTCAAAATGAATCAGCGCCTGAACATCAAGGTCGCCTCGGATGTCCGCATCCTGACGAAGACGGACGTGGCAGCGGCAACGGCGTATCTGATGCGTCTGCGCAAGGGTGACGGCCAGGTTGACGACATTGACCATCTCGGCCGACGCCGCGTTCGCACAGTCGGCGAACTCTTGCAGAACCAGTGCCGCATCGGCCTGGCTCGCACCGCCAACTTCGTGCGCGAGCGTCTCAACAGCTCGGATATCAATCCCGATGATGTCAGTATTTCCAAGTTGATTAACAATAAGATGCTGGCGGCCGTCATTCGCGATTTCTTTGGCCGCAACCAGCTCAGCCAGTTCATGGACCAGACCAACTGCCTGGCCGAACTGACCAATAAGCGCCGCCTGAGCGCTCTCGGCCCCGGCGGCCTGACTCGTGAACGGGCCGGCTTCGACGTCCGTGACGTCCATCCCAGCCACTATGGCCGGATTTGCCCGATTGAAACGCCGGAAGGCCCCAACATCGGCTTGATCTCCTCGCTTGCCCTGTATGGCCGCATTGACGAGTTCGGCTTTATTCAGACGCCTTATCGCCGGGTTCAGAATCGCCGCGTCACCAATGAGGTCGAATATCTGACCGCTGATGAGGAAGAGGATTTCGTCATCGCCCAGGCGAACGCTGAACTCAATGACAAGAACACTTTCAGCAAGAAGTACGTCCTTTCGCGCCTGCACGGCGATTCCGGCGAATTTTTGGCTGAAGACGTTGAGTACATGGACATTTCGCCGAAGCAGCTGATCAGTGCTGCGGCCGGCCTGATTCCGTTCCTGGAGCATGACGACGCCAACCGCGCTCTCATGGGTTCGAACATGCAACGCCAGGCAGTGCCGCTGCTGAAGGCGGAACGGCCCCTGGTCGGCACTGGACTGGAGCGTGAAGTCGCCCGCGATTCCAAGGCCGTCGTCATCGCCCGTGAAGACGGCATTGTGGCCTCGGCCAATGCAGAGCGGATCATCATTACCCCGGATGGCAAACTCCCGGAACGCCCGCTTGCCAACCAGGTCTACAATCTGTATAAATTTTTGCGCTCGAACGCCTCGACCCTGATCAACCAGCACCCGATCGTCAAGCGCGGCGATAAGGTTCGCAAGGGCCAGACGATCGCTGACGGCGCTTCCACCGATGGCGGCGAGTTGGCGCTGGGACGCAACGTGACCGTGGCCTTCATGTCTTGGCATGGCTACAATTTTGAGGACGCTATCATCATCAGCGAACGCCTTGTCAGCGAAGATATCTACACCAGCGTCCATGTCAGCCTGGAAGACGTGATCGCCCGTGAGACAAAGCTGGGCCCCGAGGAAATCACCCGCGACATTCCGAACGTCGGCGAGGAAGCCCTGCGCAACCTCGACACTGAAGGCGTGGTGCGCATCGGCGCGGAAGTCAACCCGGGTGATATCCTGGTTGGAAAGATCACCCCGAAAAGCGAATCTGACCTGGCGCCCGAAGAACGCCTGCTGAAGGCGATTTTCGGCGAAAAGGCCGCCGATGTCAAAGACACCTCCCTGAAAGTCTCTGGGGGCTGCTCAGGCATCGTCATGGACGTCCGTATCGAACGCCGGGCCGACCCGAATAAGAGCCGGCTCACCAAGCAGGAGATCAAGGCGCGCATTAAGGAGACGGAAAACCGCTACCGCAGCGCGCAGAATAGCATCCTGGACGAAATGGTGAAAGTCCTCAGCGAGGAATTCCTGGGCAAGAAACTCTCCTGCGCCATCACCCGCCTGGTGGCGGACGAGCCGGAGGAGCTGATCGCTTCTGACCGCAAGATCACCAAGAGCATGCTGGCCCGACTGGCGGCCAACTATGATTCCTATATCATGCGCGACTGCGAGGAAAAGACCCGCATTGACGAAATTATCAAGGGCTATCGTTCAAAGTTGCGCGACAATGAGCAGTGCCGAGTGGAGGAACTGCAACTGATCGACCAGAACGAAGGCCAGGAAGTCGGCCAGATCAAGTCGGTCAAGGTCTATATCGCCAGCAAGCACCGCCTGTCTGTCGGCGATAAGATGGCCGGCCGCCACGGCAACAAGGGCATTGTCGCCAAAATCGTCCCGATTGCCGATATGCCGTTCATGGCAGATGGGACGCCGGTGGACATCGTCCTCAACCCCCTGGGCGTGCCGTCCCGAATGAACGTCGGCCAAGTCTTTGAGACCCACGTCGGCTGGGCGGCCAAAGTGCTGGGCAAGACGATTGCTTCGCCGGTGTTTGACGGCATTAAGGAAGACAAGATTACGGAATTGCTGGCTGAGGCCCGTCGCGTCAAGGTTCAGGAGCAGGGCTGGCAGGTGAAGAATGACAATCCAAAAGGCGGTATCGAAACCGAGTATGTCGTTGATGACGAGGGTCGCAACCGGGACGATTGCTTCATCGGCATCGACGGCAAGACGCGGCTGTTTGATGGGCGCACCGGCGAACCATTCACCCAGCGGATCATGGTCGGCCAGATTTACATGCTCAAGCTTGACCACCTCGTGGCCAACAAAATCCACGCCCGCGCCGTCGGTCCGTACTCCCTCGTCACCCAGCAGCCCCTGGGCGGCAAGGCTCAGCACGGCGGCCAGCGGTTCGGGGAAATGGAGGTCTGGGCCCTGGAAGCCTACGGCGCCGCCTATACGCTGCAAGAAATGCTGACAGTCAAGAGCGACGATGTCACCGGACGCACGAAAATCTACGAGTCCATCATGCGTGGCGATAACTCCCTGGTCGCTGGGACGCCCGAGTCTTTCAACGTCCTCATGAATGAGATGCGCAGCCTCTGCCTTGACGTCCGCGTCAATCAAGCTCGCAGCATCCTCGCCTGACGAAGTTCGCCGCCGCCTCCGGCTCGGCCGAGCCGGGGGTCGACAATTGGACAAGCCGGTGGAACGCAAACAAATGGAGGGTCACTTCCTTGGATAGTACAATGAAAAGCATCAGTGGCATCGCCTCGATGGATCATACCAGCAGCGTCAGCATCGGCGTCGCTTCGCCGGAGCGGATACGCTCCTGGAGCCACGGCGAAGTCAAGAACCCTGAGACGATTAACTACCGCTCGTTCAAGCCGGAAAAAGGCGGTTTGTTCTGCGAACGGATTTTCGGTCCGATGAAGGACTGGGAGTGCAACTGCGGCAAATACAAGCGCCAGAAGCACAAGGGCGTCGTCTGCGACCGTTGCGGCGTTGAAGTCACCTATGCTCGCGTCCGCCGTGAGCGCATGGGTCACTTGGAGCTGGCCGTGCCGGTCTCCCACGTCTGGTTCTACAAATGTCTGCCCAGCCGTATCGGCATGATCCTTGACATGACTCCCCGCGCCCTGGAAAAAGTCCTCTATTATGAGGAGTGGATCGTCATCGATAAAGGCAATACGCCCTTGCAGGAAAAGATGCTGCTGACTGATGAGCAGTACCGCCAGAACCGCGAGGAATACGGCGACGCCTTTAAAGCCGGCATGGGCGCTGAGGCGATTGAACAGCTGTTGGCGCAACTGGACCTTCCAGCCCTGCTGAAGGAGTTGACCGACTCACTAAACGACGACCAGGAGAAAGATGGCGCCAAGGTGCGCGGCGCCAGCAAATCCCAGCGCAAGAAGACCGCCAAGCGCGCACGTCTTATTGAGGGGTTCCTGAACAATGACATGAACCCGTGCTGGATGATTTTGCACGTGCTGCCGGTCATCCCCCCGGAACTGCGTCCCTTAGTGCCTTTGGACGGCGGCCGCTTTGCGACCTCCGACCTGAATGACCTCTACCGCCGCGTCATCAACCGCAATAACCGCCTGCGTCACCTCTTGCAGTTGAAAACGCCGGAAGTCATCATCCGCAATGAAAAGCGCATGCTGCAAGAAGCGGTCGACGCGCTGCTGGACAATGGGCGCCACGGCCGCCCGGTGACCGGAACCGGCAACCGTAACCTGAAGTCGCTGACCGACATGCTGAAAGGCAAGCAAGGCCGCTTCCGCCAGAATCTGCTCGGCAAACGCGTCGATTATTCTGGTCGCTCGGTCATCGTCGTCGGCCCGGAACTGCGCCTCAACCAGTGCGGTCTGCCCAAGGAAATGGCGCTAACCCTGTTCGAGCCCTTTATTATGCGGCTCCTGAAGGCCCGCGGCCATGTCCATACGGTTCGCAATGCCAAGAAGTGGATTGAACAGCGCCGGAAGGAAGTCTGGGACATTCTCGACGAGGTCATCAAGGGCCACCCCATTCTCCTTAACCGCGCCCCGACCCTGCATCGCCTCAGCATCCAGGCGTTTGACCCGGTTCTGATTGAGGGCCAGGCCATCCGCCTGCATCCCCTGGTCTGCACCGCCTTCAATGCCGACTTTGACGGCGACCAGATGGCCGTGCACGTCCCGCTGTCCAACGAAGCGCAGCTGGAAGCGAAGTTGATCATGCTGGCACCCAACAACATTTTCTCGCCGGCCAGCGGCAAGCCGATCACCACCCCCAGCCAGGACATCACCCTCGGCGTCTATTTCCTCTGCTATGAAAACAAGAAGAAGAGGGCGAAATTCGAGGAACTGGCGCCGTCCGAACAGCGTTGGTTCAACGATTACCACGAGGCTTTGCGCGCTTTTGACGCCAAGACCATCGCTATGCATGACTTCTTCAACCTGCGCAATCCTTTCTACGGGAAGGACACGGTATGGGGAGCTGCCGCCAAGGATAAGAGCTTCATCGTCACCACTATCGGCCGCTGCATTTTCAACGAGATTTGGCCGGAAGAGATGGGCTTCTACAACAGCACCGTCGGCAAGAAGGAGTTGGGTACGATGATCAAGGACTGCTATGAGAGCGTCGGTCGCATCGGGCTCATTCAGGTTTTGGACCTTCTGAAAGACCTCGGCTACGAATACGCCACCTGGGCCGGCTTCTCTATCGGCGTGAAGGACTTGGTCGTGCCGAAAGAGAAGAAAACCCTGATTGAAGGCGCCCAGAAGGAAGTCAACAATATCAAGGGGCAGTATGACGACGGCGTCATTACTAAGCAGGAACGCTACAACCGCTGCATTGACATCTGGACTAACGTCAACAAGGAATTGACCAACTACCTGTTCCATGTCCTGGAAGAGAATGAAGGCCGGGATGAGATCAACCCTGTCTACGCCATGCTTGATTCCGGCGCCCGCGGCAGCAAGGATCAGGTTCGCCAGCTGGCCGGCATGCGCGGCCTGATGGCCAAGCCCTCCGGCGAGATCATCGAACGGCCTATCATCGCCAACTTCCGGGAAGGACTCTCCGTCCTCGAATACTTCATCAGCTCGCACGGCGCCCGTAAGGGCTTGGCGGACACGGCCCTGAAAACGGCTGACTCCGGCTATATGACCCGCCGGTTGGTTGACGTCGCCCATGACGTCATCTGCGTCGAAGAAGATTGCGGCACGGTCAACGGCATCTGGGCCAAGCCGATCCGCCAGGTCAACGAAGACCGTCTCCCGCTTGAGGATCGCATCATCGGCCGATTCAGCGCCGACGGCATCCGCGACCCGATCTCCCGCAAGCAGCTGGTCGGCATCAACGAGGAAATCACTGCGCCCATCGCCGAGCAGATTGCTCAGCTCGGCATCAACCAGGTTCGCATCCGGTCTGTCCTTACCTGCGAAAGCAAGCGCGGCGTCTGCTGCAAGTGCTATGGCCGCAACCTGGCCACCGGTGAAATGCCGAAAGAAGGCGATCCTCTCGGCATCATCGCGGCCCAGTCGATCGGCGAGCCTGGCACCCAGCTGACCATGCGCACCTTCCACCTTGGCGGCACGGCCTTCGCCTCGTCAAGCGAGGCATATTACAACGCGGTCAAGGGCGGCATCCTGCGCCTCCAGGAGGCGGAGCCGGTTTTGACCGAAGATGGCAAGTACATCGTTCTGAACAGCAACGGCCGCGTCGTCATTGAAAGCGAAGAAGGCGTTGAACTGGAAAGCTACGACCTGGTGCCAGGCGCGACCTTGCAGAAGCCCGAGGGCAGCGTGATTGAACCCGGCGAACGCTTTGTGGAGTGGGACGCGTTCAACGTCCCAGTCATCACCCGTCATTCCGGCCGGGTCGAATTCCGCGACCTGACCGAAGGCATCACCATGAAGCGCGAAGTAGACCCGGTCAGCAGCCATGAAGAGACGGTCGTGATGGAGCATAGCGATGACGTCCACCCGCAACTGGTGATCGTTGACGATAGCAAGGAAAACCAGGTCGGTGATGATGCGGCCGTGCTTGACTTCTATGCGCTGCCCAAAGGCGCCCATATCGTCGTCAAAGAGGGCGATATGGTCAAGAAGGGCCAGGTCCTGGCCAAGACGCCACGTCAGAACATCCGAACGAAGGATATCACCGGCGGTCTGCCGCGTGTCGCTGAGTTGTTTGAGGCGCGTCGTCCAAAAGAAGCCGCTGAAATCGCCCGCATCGACGGCATCGTCGAGTTCGATAAGCCAAGCAAAGGGCGCCGCAACATCAAGGTGCATGACACCGAGAGCGGCATGGTCATCGACCATGTGATTCCAGCCGGCAAGACGATCGTGGTCTACAATGGCGAATACGTCAAGAAGGGCACTCTGCTGACCGATGGCGCCGCAGTTCTGCACGAAATGCTGGAAGTGTGCGGGCCGCAGGAGCTGCAAGAATACTTGGTGAACGAGGTTCAACAGGTGTACCGGGCCCAGGGCGTTGAAATCAATGACAAGCACATCGAGATCATCGTCCGCCAGATGATGCGCCGGGTGCGCATCACCAACCCGGGCAATACGTCCTTCCTGTATGGCGAACTGGTTGACAAGCGCAAATACGAAGAGGAAAACCAGCGCGTCATCAGCATGGGCGGCAAGGCCGCAGAGTCTCAGCAGATGCTGCAAGGGATCACCAAGGCAGCCCTGGCCACCGACAGCTTTATCTCAGCAGCGTCGTTCCAGGACACCACCCGCATCCTGACCGAAGCCGCCACCATGGGCAAGGTCGACAACCTAGTCGGTTTCAAAGAAAACGTCATCATGGGACATCTCATTCCAGCCGGCACCGGTTATCATACCGTCCAGAAAGTCAAGTTGGAATTGCGCCCGGCCGAAGATGATAAACGTGAAAGCGCCGAACCGGCAGAGGTAATCCAGGAGACCAAAGAGCAGAAGGATATCGCTGGACTCCGAAAATTCCTCGATGGCTGACTTTGTCTAGGGGCTTTGTTTAGGGGCGAGGGGCTTTGTTTAGGGGCGAGGGGCGAGGGGCTTTGTTTAGGGGCGAGGGGCGAGGGGCGAG